>NZ_DAIOIA010000012.1:0-4921 GCF_036744435.1 Propioniciclava sp.
CGCTGGACACCCGCGTCGCCGACGCTCTGCGGGGCACCGCCGCCGCCACCCAGGCGCGCTCGCGAGCCAGTGACGCCGTCGAGTCGGCCGAACGAGCGCTGCGCAGCGCCCAGGACCGGCTGCAGGCCGCGGCCGAAGCCCTGGGCGACGCCACCGCCGGCCTCGATGAGGCCCAGGCGGCCGAGCGAGCAGCCGTCGAGGAGCGCGGCCGGGCGCAGGCCGAACTCCGGGCCGCCGAGCATGCGCTGGAGGCGGCGCCCTAGGCTGGACGCCATGCCGCTGCTCCTGCTCGACCTGGACAACACGCTCGTCGATCGTGCCGCCGCGGTGCGCGCCTGGGCGGCCGAGTACCTCACCGAGCGGGGCGCGGGGCCGGATCTGCTCGAAGCCGTCGTCACCGCCGACGGGGACGGGCTACGTCCCAAGCCTGCGGTCGCGGCCGACCTGACGTCACTGCTGGGCCTCTCCCCCGAGGAATCCGCGGGGATCATCGCAACCCTGCGCGCCGGGGTCGTGGCGCACCTGCGCCTGGTGCCGGACGCCGAGGCCGCGTTGCTGCGTGCTCGCGACCACGGCTGGACCCCGTTCATCGTGACGAACGGCCAGCAGCGGCAGCAGGAGAAGAAGATCGCCTCGCTGGGGCTGGACGCGTGGGTTCACGGGTGGGTCATCTCCGAGGAGGTCGGCATCGCCAAGCCCGACCCGCGGATCTTCGCCCTTGCCAGCGAGGCCACCGGCCAGTCGCTCGCCGACGCGTGGATGGTGGGCGACTCCGCCGAGGCGGACATCGCCGGCGCGCAGGCGGCCGGGTTGCGCTCGGCCTACCTGCTGCGTGGCCGGACCTGGGATGCGACCCTGCCTGCACCGACTGTGCTCGCCGCTTCACTCACCGACGCCGTCGAGGCCGCGCTCGCCTGGCGCTGAGGTCGGACTCGAGCACGCCGCGCGTGAGCATGCCACGCGGGAGGGCGGGACGCCCTGGGTGCGCCTCGGGTGCCTCAGGCGTCAGGCCGACGCGCGGGGCACCAGCCGCACCGTCGTGGTTGCTTCGGATCCCGGCTCCTCGCCGATGACTCGCATCGCCGTGTCGAACAGTTCATCGGCGCGC
Source organism: Propioniciclava sp. (assembly GCF_036744435.1). NCBI lineage: Bacteria > Bacillati > Actinomycetota > Actinomycetes > Propionibacteriales > Propionibacteriaceae > Propioniciclava > Propioniciclava sp. Next base: position 1,109 of record NZ_DAIOIA010000012.1, read on the forward strand.
TCGTCCATCGGGATGCGGACCGTCGTCAGCGGGGGTTCCAGGAGGGCGGCGTAGGCCTCGTCGTCCACACCGATGACCGCCAAGTCCTCGGGTATCCGGAGCCCCAGCTCTCGCGCGGACGCCATCACGAGCGCCGCCACCGCGTCGTTGTAGGCGGCTACCGCCGTCACCGGGTCGGCGCCCGAGCACCAGGCGCGGAGGGTGTCGGTGATGTCGTCGGGGGTGCCGAGGGGAGGCAGTTCGACGGAGGTGGCCCTCGGCTCGGGGAGGCCGTGGTCAGCGCACGCGGCGAGGAAGGCCTCATGCCGCGGCTTGGCCCAGGTGGCGGAGTTGGCGCCCGCGGCCGACACGTGGGCGAGTCGTCGATGCCCGGTCTCGACCAGGCGGCGAACCTGCACGGTCGCCGCTTCTCCCTCACGCGCCGACATCATCGTGGTCCCGGAGGTGCAGGCGAAGGGGATGTTGTTGAGCGCCAGGGTGTCCATCGACTCTTGCGGCAGTGGATAGAAGGAGGCGACGACCCGCGGCTGGACGTGCGTCAGCGGCCATGACAACGGCTCTCCGGGAACGGACTGCCACACCAGCAGGGTGAAGCCCCGCTCCAGCGCCCGCTCGGACAGGCGTAGGGTTCCCAGCCCCACGTTGCTGCCGTAGGGGGTGTGCCGGATCACGAACAAGATGACGGTCGAGCGACCCGAGCGCAGCGCGCGAGCCGCCGGGTTGGGGGTGTAGTTCAACTCTGCTGCGGCCGCCCTGACGCGGGCGCGCGTTCGTTCGGGGATCGACTGGCGTGCGGTGTCGTTGAGCACATAGCTGACGGTGGCCCGGGACACTCCGGCCGCACGTGCCACGTCCGCGCTCGTGGTTCGCTTCTGCATCACGGTCCCCTCCCCGGTTCGCGACGCGACGTCCCGCGTCTCGGGAGCCGATCCCGGCGCCTCGCCACCGCGGGAGGCGCCCGGTACGGTCAGGCTATCGGGCTGCCCGGTGTGAGCACGACGCCTCCCGCTCAGGCGCGGACGCGTCGGGTCGGGAGAAATGCGTCCACATGGTGTTTCTCGAAATCGAGCAGAAGAATATGGAAGCACTACTGCACTCCCCTCGGCACTACTCCCACACTCCGGCTGCGACAAGGTGCTATCCACACTGCGGAAAAGGTCATTTCGCCTAGCGGACACCTCCTCGCGATTCCCCTTGCTCCCTATCCCGGACTCCATTTCAGGTGTAACGTCCGGCTCGGGCGAACCCCCCGCACGCCTCCCGCCAATCCCGACCCGAGGACATCATGCAGACACCCACGCCGGGCCAACCCGGCCCATCGGACGCAGTCGCGAGCGTCGACCCGCTCGCCGACGAACGCCCGGCCGTCGAAGTCCACGCCGACGACGACAAACACCACGCACGCTGGACCCCCACCAAGATCGCCGTCTGGGTCGCCATTGCGCTCGTCGGCGCCATCGCCTGGTACATGATCGCCTTCAGCCGCGGCGAATCCGTCAACGCCGTCTGGTTCGTGTTCGCGGCTGTCGCGTCCTACCTGATCGCGTACCGGTTCTACTCGAAGTACATCCAGGACAAGCTCGTCCACCCAAACAACAAGCGCGCCACCCCGGCCGAGTACAGCTACGACGGCAAGGACTACGTCCCCACCGATCGCCGCATCCTCTACGGCCACCACTTCGCCGCGATCGCCGGGGCGGGCCCGCTCGTCGGCCCTGTCCTCGCCGCGCAGATGGGCTACCTGCCCGGAACGATCTGGATCATCGTCGGCGTCATCCTCGCCGGTGCGGTGCAGGACTACCTGGTGCTGTTCGTCTCGATGCGCCGCAAGGGCCGCTCGCTGGGTCAGATGGCCCGCGACGAACTGGGCCTCTTCGGTGGTATCGCGGCGTTCATCGCCACGTTGTCCATCATGTTGATCATCGTCGCGATCCTCGCGATGGTCGTCGTCAACGCCCTCGGTGAGAGCACGTGGGGCGTGTACTCCGTCGGCCTGACGATCCCGATCGCACTGTTCATGGGCTTCTACCTGCGCTACCTGCGTCCGGGCAAGGTCATGGAGGTGTCAGTGATCGGCTGCGCCCTGCTGCTGTTCGCGATCATCTCGGGACGCTGGGTGTCCCAGTCCGACCTCGGTCAGGCGCTGTTCCACCTCGACCGCCCCACCATCGCGTGGATCATCATCGCCTACGGCTTCATCGCCGCCGTCCTGCCGGTGTGGATGCTGCTGGCGCCCCGCGACTACCTGTCCACGTTCATGAAAATCGGCGTCATCGCCATGCTGGCGGTAGCGATCATCGTGGTCCGCCCCGAGATCCACGTGCCGTCGATCACGCGGTTCGCCCAGTCGGGCGACGGGCCGGTGTTCAGCGGTCAGCTCTTCCCGTTCCTGTTCGTGACTATCGCGTGTGGGGCACTATCGGGTTTCCACGCCATGATCGCGTCCGGGACGACGCCCAAACTCGTCGAGAAGGAATCCCAGACCCGCCTGATCGGCTACGGCGGCATGCTGATGGAGTCCTTCGTGGCGATCATGGCGTTCGTCGCCGCTTTGTCCATCGACCAGGGCATCTACTTCGCGATGAACTCGTCCGCGGCCGCCACGGGTGGCACCGTCGAGGGCGCGGCCGCGTTCGTCAACGCGCTGGGGTTGCACAACGCGGACGGTTCGCTGGTCACGACGACCCCGGAGATCCTCGCGGCCACCGCCCAGTCGGTCGGTGAGGCGTCCGTCGTCTCCCGGACGGGCGGCGCCCCGACCTTGGCCGTCGGCCTGTCGCAGATCATGCATTCGCTCATCCCGGGCGAGGGCATGGCGAGCTTCTGGTACCACTTCGCGATCATGTTCGAGGCCTTGTTCATCCTGACCTCGGTCGACGCCGGCACCCGCGTGGCCCGCTTCATGGCCTCGGACGCGCTGGGCAACCTGTACCCGCGCTTCCGCGACCTGAACTGGCGCGTCGGCGCCTGGATCACCACCGGGCTGATGGTCGCGGGCTGGGGCTCCATCCTCGTGATGGGCGTCAACGATCCCCTCGGCGGCATCAACACGTTGTTCCCGCTGTTCGGCATCGCCAACCAGCTGCTGGCCGCCGTCGCGCTGTCGATCTGCCTGCTGATCTTCGCGCGCAAGGGCTACACCTGGCAGTTGCTCATCATCGCCGTGCCGATGGTGTTCACCGCGATCATCACCGTGTACGGGTCTTTCCTGAAGATCTTCGACCCTCATCCGTCCATCGGCTACTGGGCCAACCACTTCCTCTACCGGGACGCCCTGGCCCGCGGCGAGACGTCGCTGGGTGCCGCCAAGTCGGTGCAGGCGATGCAGACGGTCGTCGGCAACACCGCCGTCCAGGGTTCGCTGTCGATCCTGTTCGTGGTGTGCGGCGTCATCGTCATGGTGGTGTCGGTCATCAAGACCATCCAGGCACTGCGCGGCAAGGGCATCATCAACACCGAGGAACCCGCGCGTCCGTCCCGGATCTTCGCCCCGACCGGCATCATCGCCAACCCGGCGGAGAAGAAGCTGGAGGCCGAATGGGCCGCGTTCTACGAGAAGTACCCTGAGGAGAACCTCGAAGGAACGAGCCACTAAGTGAGCGACGCCTCAGCAGCCAGCCGGTCGACGGGATCCCCCCTCGACCGGCTGGTCGCGTTCGCCCGCGAATGCCGCCGCTTCGCCCGCGGCATCCTCGGCTCAGACGCCTACGACAAGTACCTGCACCACCACCGCGTCACCGGCTGCGCCCACGAACCCCTGTCCGAACGCGACTTCTGGCGCGCCAAGTACCGCGACCAAGACCACAACCCCGG
>NZ_DAIOIA010000012.1:5021-16306 GCF_036744435.1 Propioniciclava sp.
AAGGGGCGACATGAAGACCCTCAGCTACACGGACTCACGCGCACGCTACGCGGAGGTTCTCGACTCGGTGGTCAATGATCGCGAGGAGGTCGTGATCACCCGCGCCGGGCACGAACCTGTCGTCATCGTCTCCCTGGAGGATTACGAAGCCCTCAAGGAGACCGCCTACCTGATGCGCTCGCCCAAGAACGCGCGGCGCCTGCTCGACGCGATGGAGCGCCTCGAAGCCGGCCAGGGCGAGCCGCACGACCTGATCGCGGACTGACGGTGCTGCTCGTCTGGGACGAGAACGCCTGGGCTGACTACCTGTGGTGGCAGGCCCAAGACCGGAGAGTCCTCAAGCGCATCAACACCCTGATCGAGGATGTCGCCCGCAACGGCAACGAAGGAATCGGCAAGCCCGCAGCGCTGCGCCACGACTTCGCCGGTTATTGGTCACGCCGAATCACCGACGAACACCGCCTGGTCTACAAATTGGTCGACACCGAGATCAGGATCGCAGCCTGCCGCTATCACTACGGCCGCTGAGCACCGCTTCGCCTTGGGGCCCGAATCATGGCGTCTGACGTGAGGCATCGGCCCGTGCCACGGGAACGGCCGCGCCGTCCACGAAGGTTCTGCGGATGAAGTCCGCGCCCTCCTCACGCTGTGCGAAACTGCCACCACCCCAGGAGGTGGCTATGGCGTCCCATCCACGATTATCGCTTTTGTCGTCCGCATTGGCGTGCAGTGTCTTGGTGGCCTGCGCTGGCCTCAGTCCAGCGAGCCCCACTCTTTCACCGGCATACCGATGCGTCCCAGAAGCTGGTGCCGATCCGGTTCCTTGCGGCCCCATCGAATTCGAGCAGGCACAAGCGCGCGACGCCCTCTACGCCGAAGCGGAAGCCGTCTACCGGCGCTTCTGGACAGAGTGGGAGCGGCTCTACGCTTTCGAATCGCCTGCAGTGAGCCTCGAGATCGAGGCAACCACGGCCGGGAGCTTCCTGAAGTATGTTGAGGCAGAATTCGCCGCGCCTTCATACGCCAGGAGAGTCGCGGGGAACGCACGGCTTGTCCGCCTGGCACGCTACGTGGGTGGCTCCCACTCCGGGTTCACCGTCTCCCTCAATGCTTGCTGGGACTCGTCGGGCGCAACCTTCTCACCCCGCGGCGGAGGCCCGGAAACCACTGGCGGTGCAGTTGATGAGAATGTCTTCCTCTCGCGGCTCGACGGGGTGCTGAAGCTGGTGGAAGCAGAGTCGGAGACGGTACGCCAATGCTGATGCGGAAGACGCAGAACAAGGCCAAAACCTGACACCACCCCAGGAGGTGACGATGGCGCCCCACTCACGATTCACACGTTTGTCGCCCTCGCCAGACTTTGAGGCAGGGTCAGGCGCGGTAGGCGTCGCGACGGTGCACGAGGGAAACGACCTCGATGACGAGGCGCTGATCGATGATGCGGTAGATCACGCGGTAGTCGCCGCGCCTGGCCGCGAACAGCGGGGCAAGGGGCTCACGCAGAGGCTTGCCGACCTTGCGAGGATCATGGCGGAGGGCTCCCATGATGAACTCAAAGGCCGCTGTCGCGACTTTCTCGGGGAGTTCCCGCTCCAGGGCACGTCGTGCCGAACGGCTGAAGACGACCTCGTACGGTTGGGGCATTCGGTTAGCGCTCGCGGGCGGCGAGGGCGGCGCGAACCTCGTCGGCGGTGGACACCTCGTCCGCTTCGAGATCAGCGATCCCAGCGCGGATCGCAGCAACCTCGTCCGCGTCGCTGAGAATGTCGAGCGTCTCCAGCAGCGCGTCGTAGTCCTCAGCCCCGAGCAACACCGCCACCCGATCGCCGTTGCGGGTTACCTCGAATCGCTCGTGCGTCGTTACGGCGGACTCCACCAGCTTGGAGAGGTTCGCTCGGGCCTCTGCTAGCGATAGCGTCGTCATGTACAGAATTCTAGCGCGGTCTTGCACCTCGGCCCAGTGGATCCTGGGCTTCCGCTCTCAGCGGCCCCGGTCGGTGCGCAGCGGGGGACGGTCTCCTCGGAGCGAAGCGACCATGTCGAGGACGCGGCGGGTGGCGCGCACGTCGTGGGCTCGGAAGATCGTCGCGCCTTGCCAGGCGGCTATCGCCGTCGCGGCCAGGCTGCCTTCGAGGCGGTCGTCGGCGGGCAGATCAAGCGTCTCACCGATGAAGTCCTTGCGGCTGATCGCCTGCAGGACGGGGAACCCGAGCGCCACGAAGCGCTCCGTGTGGGCCACCAGCGCCAGGGAGTTCAGCGTGGTCTTGCCGAAGTCCAGCGTCGGGTCGATCAGGATGCGTTCGGCCGGGATCCCCGCGTCGAGTGCGCGCTGGGCGCCAGCGGCAAGGACGCGGGCCACCTCGTCGACGACCGCGTCGCCGGGACCGTAGTCGATACCCACCGGGTCGGTGCGCGGCGCCAGCCCTCCCGTGTGCGAGACGACGTAGCCCGTGCCTTGTGACGCCGCCACGTCCACCAACCCGGGGTCGGCGCCCTGCCAGGTGTCGTTGACGACGTCGATCAGCCCGGCGCAGGCGTCCGCGACCTCGGCGCGCCACGTGTCCAGCGAGAGCAGCAGGTTCGGCAGCGCCTCCTTGAGGGCGCCGAGCGCTGGTTTGACGCGGGCGATCTCCGCGGCGGCGTCCACCCACTCGCCTTCTTGGCCCGCGCGCACCCCGCCGACGTCGACGATGCTGACCCCCTCGGCCACCATCGCGGACGCCCGCGCCACGACCCCCGCGGCGTCCTCGTAGCGCGCGGGCGCGTAGAACGAGTCGGAGGTCCGGTTGATGATGCCCATGACGGCGGGACGTGCGGCGTCGAACGTCTGGCCCCGCAGAATCAGGGGCGCCGGTGAGATGCGGGTCACAAGGTCGAGTGTTCCACCCGTAGGCAACGACGAAACGCCCCGGCACCTGTGAGGGCCGGGCGTTCGCGGATCGACTCAGAACAGGGTGGTGGGAACGTTGAACGCCTCGACGACGCGGTGCAGTTCGTCGTCGGAGAGGCCCTGGGCGCGGCCGCCGGTGGCGAGGTTCTTGTACTCGTACAGGGCGCCGGTCTCGGCGTACTCGATCTTGTCGCAGGCACCCAGCGGGGAGACGTCCGACCGCGCCATGACGCCGTGCTTGGCCCACAGCACGATCTGGTGGTCGCGCAGCCCGGCGACGTTGTTCGACCTGAGTTCCTCAGAGCCCGGAACCATGAACGGCAGGAACTTCACGCCCTCGGGAAGCTGGACGATGGTCTCCGGCTCCCAACGCAGGATCGCCCGGTTGAGTTCGGTGGTGCCCTGGAACTCGGGCAGGTGCGACAGCAGCGTCAGGTGCGGCGGTTGGGCGTGGATCACCGAGTGGAAGGCGACACCGCGGCGGGCCACCTGGTCGTCGTGGACGCCGAGGTGCGAGTTGAACTCGCTGGTGGGACGGAGGAAGTTGCCCGTCGAGAGGTAGTGCAGCGTGCCGGTGAGGCCGCCCTCGTCGATGACGACGGCACCGACGTTGCGGGCGGGCTGGTCGTGGACGCCGCGCAGGCGGCACCCGGATCCCGTCACCAGCACGGTGTATCCCGCCAGGTGCGGGACCGCGAGCGGCAGTTCGAGCGGACGCTGCGCATCGAAGAACTCGCCTAGGTCAAGCGTCCAGTTGACGGCGGCGGACAGGTTCCCCGCACCGGCCTCGACGGCGTCGATGCTGTTGAGTCGGCGTCCGGCGGCGCCCATGCTGTCCAGCACTTCGGCAAGCGTCTCGGGGTACGACGTGGTTCCCATCGTTGGTCCTCTCGTAGGTGAATCGTTTCATAGTCTAGAGAGGATCTCCTCCGAATGTCGAGGGTTCGCGACACACCGCGGCCCCCTCCCGAGGGCGGGGCCTCCCGCACCCCTTCCGCCGAGGACTGGGGCAAAGCCCGCCGAGGACTGGGGTCAATCGTGCCGAGGACTGCACTTTGTCCTGGCGAAGACTGAGGACGTAGCCAGCAAGGACTGAGCTAGGAACCAGCGAGGACTGCGCTTGAGGCGCGGAAATCGCGGTCCCAACCTGAGAGTTCCATGCGTCGACGCGAGACCCCGTCCGTCCGCCGGGCCTCTCGATGCCGAGCGTCCCGTTGCCGAGCGTCCCGAGGCGGGCGCCGCGATCATCCCGCGGAGCCCGCTTGGCGCGCGTAGCAGCCATACCCGGGGAGTCACGACCGCGATGTTCAAGGACGCCCGCGTCCCGGCATCGCCACCCTCGCCCCTGTCCTCGACGCGCCGGGGGTGTGGTCCTCGACGAGATAGGCCGCATCCTCGGCACGAGTAGCCGAAGTCCTCGCCACCATTAACCGCAGTCCTCGGCGGGGTGGAACTCAGCCCTCGGCGACCCTGCCCGCAGTCCGCGGCGGCGTTAACTGCAGTCCTCGCTGGTCACATCCTCAGTCCTCGGCAAGACAAAGTGCAGTCCTCGGCACGATTGGCCCCAGTCTTCGGCGGGGTGGAACTCAGCCCCCGGCAGGTTGGGACCCAGTCCTCGGCGGGGTGGAACTCAGTCCTCGGCGGATTAGGCCTCAGTCCTCGGCGGGGTGTGGCTCAGTCCTCGGCGGGGATGGGTGGGTCACATGAGGGCGGAGGCCAACCGGCAGACGTTGTTGACGTACTTCTGATGCCAGGGGCGGGTGCGCCACTCCTCCAGCGTCAGCTCATGCGACACCTGGCGGTAGTGCTCATCATTGCTGTGCAGCAGGCCCACCAGGTTGCCGCCGAACCCGAGCATCATGATCTCGTAGTCCAGCGCGAACGAGCGGTAGTCCATGTTCGAAGACCCGATGACACCCACGGCGTCATCCACCGTCATGTACTTCGCGTGCAGCACGGCCGGAGCCGGATACAGGAACAGGCGGACGCCTGCCTCCAGCAACGCCTCGTAGTAGGAGCGCTGGGCGTGCCCGACGACGAACTGGTCGGCTTCGGCACCGACGAACAACTCCACACGGACGCCGCGGTAGACCGCCGACGTCATCGCCGCCAGCAGCGCGCTGTCGGGGACGAAGTAGGGGCTGGTGATCGTGATCGTGTGCTCGGCGGCGTACATCAGCGCCACGAACATGCGGTGGTTCGGCTCGGTCGGATAGCCCGGTCCGGACGGCACGAGTTGCAACGCGTTCACCGAACCGCCCAGGGGTTCCGGCTCCCGCGTCGTGAAGTGCTCGGCCCGGTCGAGCAGTTCGCCGGATTCGACGAACCAATCCATGGCGAACACCGCCTCGACCTCGAGGACCACTCCGCCGCTCACCATCACCGACAAGTCGTGCCAGCGGCGTCCGATCGCCCGGTTCTTCGCCTTGCCATAGTGCGGATCGATGACGTTGTGCGAGCCCACGAGGGCGAGTTCGCCGTCCACCACGAGCAGCTTGCGGTGATTGCGCAGGTCGGGGCGGCGCCACCGGCGACGGAGGAGGTCGATCGGCATCATGAGCCGCCACTCCACGCCGATCTCAGAGAGCCGACGCCCGAACTGGCGCCAGCCGGGGTACTTCATCGAGCCCAGCTGATCGACCAGCAGACGCACCTTCACCCCACGTCGGACCGCCCGTGCCAAGGCGGCGAAGAACACGTCGGTGGTGGTGTCCCAGGCCATGATGTAGAACTCGACGTGCACGTAGCGGCGAGCCCCATCAACGGCCCGCGCCATCGCTTCGTAGGTCTCCTCCGCGTCGGCGAGCAGACAGTCCACGGATCCGGTGAGACTCGGCATCCCCGTGAGGTCGCGGTTCATCCGCAGGACACCGCCCAGCGTCTGCGCGGGGCGCGCGTCACTCGGGACGAGCGGCACACCGGCCATGTGGTCCTTGATGACCTGGTCGCTCTCGCGCTGGATCGCACGGCGGCGTCCGGTGACCCACGGGCTGCCGATCAGCCAGTACAGCGGGAACCCGACGACAGGCACGAACAGGATGAGCAGCAACCACGCCGACGACGAGGAGGGCCTGCGGTTCTCGGGCACGACGCCGAGTGCGACGATCTTCATGACGAACTCGACGATGAGCCACAGGGTCCCGGGCACGGACGTGGGTGTCATGGCTCCTCCCGCCTCCTCGACTCTGGATCGCCCGCCCGGACGCTTGCGCTGATCGTACCGACGCCCACGCATGTGCCCAGGAGACGCCGCGACCCCGGTCCTCGACGAGAGGATCGGGGCCGGGCAGCCATCACGGGTCGGCGTCAGGCGCGCTTGAGGGTGACGCGAGCCAGGACGGCAGCGACGATCATGAGCACCACGCCGACGGCCGAGGTCAGCGTCACGCCGGAGTCGAACGCGTGCCGCGCCGAGGCGAGCAGCGGCTCGGCGAGCGCAGCCGGGAGCTGGGCGGCGACATCCAGCGCACCGCCGAGGGTCTCCCCGGCAGCGAAGGCCTGCTCGGAGGTCAACCCGGAGGGGATCTGAACGTTCGTCCGGTAGGCCGACGTGAGCAGCCCACCGAGGACGGCCGTGCCGAGCACCGATCCGACCTCGTACGCCGTTTCGGAGATGGCGGACGCCGCCCCGGCCTTGGCGGCGGGGACCGCCGACAGGATCAGGTCGTTGGAGATGGTTTCCGCGCCGCCGACACCGGCACCCAGCAGGGCGAAAGCGATCAGCAGGCCCACGTCGGACCCCGAGTTGCCGGTGAGCATCACCAGGACGTAGCCGACCGCGTTGAGCAGGAGGCCGCCCACCACGATGGTGCCCAGTCGGACGAACCGGGAGAGCCGCACGACGAGAAGCCCGACGACGACGGTCATGATGAGACCCGGCAGCAGCACCAGACCGGCCTCGATCGGCGTCCGCCCCGAAACCAGCTGAAGGTGTTGGGAGACGAAGAACAGGAAACCGACCAGCGAGAACACGCTGAGCAGGTTGGCGCCGACGGCACCGCTGAAGACCGGGTTGGTGAACAGCCGGACGTCGAGCATGGGGTTGTCGTGGCTGAGCTGGCGGCGGACGAACCAGATGCCGCCCGCGAGCGCGACGGCAAGCGACACGGCCAGATCCAGGCCGGGACCGTAGACGGCGATGGACTTGATGCCCCAGACCAGCGCGACCATGGTGACCAGGATCAGGATCGTGCTCAGCACGTCGACCCGACCCGGGTTCGGATCCTTGGACTCGGGCAGGACCAGCAGACCGGCGATGAGCAGCGGCAACAGGACGGGCACTGCGAGCAGGAACACCGACCCCCACCAGAAGTGCTCCAGCAGGAATCCGCCGACGAGCGGGCCGAGCGCCGCGCCGCCGGAGAATCCGGCCGCCCACACGGCGATGGCTAGGCGTCGCTCCTGCGGATCGACGAAGATGTTGCGGATCAGCGACAAGGTGGCGGGCATCAGCATGGCGCCGAAGAAGCCCATGGCCGCACGGGCGGCGATGAGCGCCCCTGCCGTGGGGGCGAAGGCGGCGATAGCGGACACGACGGCGAAGCCGGTGGCCCCGACGAGCAGGAGGCGGCGGCGTCCGAAACGGTCACCGAGGCTACCCATGGGGATGAGCAGGCCCGCCAGGACAAGCGGATAGACGTCGACGATCCACAGCAGCTCGACGCCGGTTGGGCGGAGTGCCTCGGAGATCATCGGGATAGCGAACGACAAGACCGTGTTGTCCACCGCGACCAGCAGGACGGGCAGCATCAAGACGGCCAGCGCCCACCAGCGCAGCTTGGCTGCGGTCGGTGCGGTCATCTCGGTGATGGTCATGAAAAGAACTCCTTCAGTGCGTGCGGTCGCCAGTGTCGGCGACAACCTCTCCATGATAAACCGTCTAGACGGTACAGTTCAAGTCGGCGGCAGCCCCGCTCGTCGACAACCGCGACCGAGGCCGGGGCTCCCTGCCCCCAAGACCCCCGGGCATGCGACCCCCGCGGGGACTGCCACGCTCGCGTCCACACCCACCCCTCCCTGCGGGGGACCGCCCGCTCGGAAGCGCTCTCGGCGCCGGGCCAACCGGGCCCGCGATCGATACGATGACCCGCATGTCAGCGCGCGACAGAATCCTCGACTCCTTCGAGGCGATCCTCACCAGCGAAGGCGAACGAGCCGCCACGCTGGATGCCGTCGCTGCCTCCGCCGAGGTCTCCAAGGGTGGGTTGCTGTACCACTTCCCCAACCGGGAGTCCCTAGTCGCGGGCCTCTTGGACCGGCTGCGGACCCTCGCCGACGGGGATGTCGCGGCCATGTCCGCAGCCCCGGAAGGGCCCGCGCTCTACTACGTTGCGTCCTCGCGCAACACCGGCTCGCCGTTCGACCGGGCCCTGATTGCCGCGTCCCGGCTCGGCTGGGAGAAGCACCCGGAAGCCAGCGAGACGATCCGGTCAATCCAGCGCCGGTGGCTCGGACTCATCCGCGCCGAAGTGGGCGATGAGGGCGTCACCCAGGCGATCATGCTCCTGGGCGACGGGCTCTACTACAACGCGGCCTTCGGCGGAGAGGGATTCGCCGAGCCGGGCAGTTACCCGCTTGCCGAGCTGCTGGAGGTCGTGCGTCGCCTCATCGCCCCCGCCCCGGTCCGTCCCGGCCCACCCACCCCGCCCGCCGAGGGCTGAGCCTGAGCCTGCCGAGGACTCAGTCTGGGACCGCCGAGGACTCTGCCGGAGCCCGCCGAGGACTCTGCCAGGGACCGCCGAGGACTGAAGCTCCCGCCGCCGAGGACCGGGCGTCCGGCCGTCGAGGACTCCGGCTTGACCCGCCGAGCGCCCCAGCAATTGCAGCCCCACTGCTCCTAGCCTCTGCCTGGGCATTCCCAGCAAAAGTCCTCGACGGGTCAATCCTCAGTCCTGGATACTCCTTGCCCTAGTCCTCGGCGGCCCCCACCAGTCGTCGGGGCTCACACCCTCAGTCCTCGGCGGGTCAATCCTCAGTCCTCGGCGGCCGGACCGGAGTCCTGTGGTGTGGGCGATGCGTCGGCAGGTCCGCTCCTGCCAGATGAGCCAGCCTCAGCAGGCGACGACGTAGCGGTGCAGGCCGCCCACCACCGCGAACGCCCGCCCGTCGGGCAAGACCAGGTCAGCACCCACCCCGTCCGGGATCTCCGCGGTGACCTCGACCGAACCGTCCGGGAGACGCTTCCACCCGCTGCGGATGACGCCGACCGGAGCGTCCAGGGACACATCGGCCCAGTCCAATCCCGGCCCGGGGACCGGTTCGATCCGGACGCGGGCATACCCCGGCTCGGCGGCACGAATGCCGCCCACCACCTGATAGATCCAGTCGGCGACCGCCCCCAGCGCATAGTGATTGAAGCTGGTCATCTGACCGGGATTGATCGACCCGTCAGGGAGCATCGAATCCCACCGCTCCCAGATCGTCGTGGCACCCATGGTGATCGGGTACAGCCACGACGGGCAGCCTTCCTCCAGCAGTAGGCGGTAGGCGTCCTCGACATGCCCGGTCTCACTCAGCGCCCAGGTGACGTAGGGCGTCCCAGCAAAACCCGTGCTCACCCGGTAGTTAGCGGCCCGGACGAGTTCGGCTAGCCGGGCACCAGCACGGACGCGAGCCGCCGCGTCCAGGAGCCCGAACGCGATCGCGAGCGCGTAGACGGTGGCGCAGTCGGAGCGGACCCGCCCTGCGGCGTCCACATAGTGCTCGACGAACGCGTCCCGGGTGCGATCGGCGAGCGTCGACCAGCGCCGAGCGTCGGCGTCCAAGCCCAGAATGTCTGCGGCCCGTGCGGCGAAGGACGCCGACCGGTACAGGCTGGCGGTCGCGACGACGCCGGGGTCGGCCTTGGCGCGGGCCGGCTCGTCGGCGGGGGCGTCCGGGTCGAGCCAGTCCCCCAGGCGCTGATCGGCCTCCCACAGACCCGTCGGGCTGAGCACCGCCTCGACCGACGTCAGGTGGGCGACCATCCCCGGGTAGTGGGCGGCGAGCCGATCACGGTCGCCATACGCCTGCCAGACGGCCTCCGGCACCCAGCAGGCGGCGTCCGCCCACACGGCCTGGATGCCCGGGAAGCCGTTCCAGCTTCCGGCCCGGTCGTGCCGCAGAACGTTGGGCACGACGAGCGGCACGCTGCCCTCGGACTCGGTTTCTGCGCGAACGTCCAGCAGCCACCCATGCAGGAAGTCGGCACTGTCGAACTGGAAGCAGGCTGTGGCGGCGTAGGCGGCGATGTCGCCGGTCCAGCCGAGGCGCTCGTCGCGCTGCGGGCAGTCGGTGGGGACACCGAGGAAGTTGCCCTTCTGACCCCAGATCGAGTTGTGGACGAGCTGGTTCAGGCCAGCATGACTGCTAGCGAAAGTGCTGGTGGGACGCAGGTCGCTGTGGACGACGACCGCCTGCAGGTCCGCGAGGGTCGGGGTTCCGGGCCAGCCGGCGAGCTCGACGTAACGGAACCCGTGGAAGGTGAACGTCGGCTCGAAGGCGTCCTCACCGCCGGAGAGCGTGAGCGTGTCGGTCTGACGGGCGGAACGCAGCGGCCGGACGCCCAACTCGCCGCCCTCCAGCACCTCGGCATGACGCAGGGTGATGGTCGCCCCGCGCTCGCCGCGGACGCGGAACCGCAGCCAGCCGACGAGGTTCTGCCCGAAGTCGACCAGCGTCGCGCCGGCCGGAGATGTGGTGATTGCGACGGGCGTCAGCGTCTCGTGCCGGGTGATGAGTGGTCCGGCCGCGGGGACGAGGGTCGCCGGTTCCCAGGTTCCGAGGGCGACCGGCCGCGTCGGTTCGGGATCGTGCGTGAAGTCGACGTGCTGGCCGTCGTACAGGTTGTTGGCGCGCACCTTCCCTGTGGTGGCTAGCCAGGACGCGTCGGTCAGGACACGCTGGACGTGCCCGTCGGCGTACTCGATGGTCAGGGCGGCGACGACGCCGGTGTCGGAGCCGTAGTCCGCCTCGGCGCCCTTGAATCCGAACTTGCCGCGCCACCAGCCGTTGCCGACGGTGAAGACGAGGTCGGCGCCGTCGGCGATCAGGGCAGTGACGTCGAAGGTGTGGGCAGGCAGGCGCCATTCGTACGATGTCCAGCCGGGGTTGAGCACCGATTCGGTGACCGGATGCCCGTCGAGGGTGGCCTCGTAGACGCCGTGCGCGGTGGCAGTCAGGCGCGCCGCGCGGACCGGCCCGTGTCCGGCGTCCAGGTGGATCGTGGTGAACAGGACGGCGGCCGGGGTGTCGCGTCCGGGGTCGTCAAGCGGGTGGCGGATGAGAGGGGCATCGAGCAGATCGGCAACGGCGGCGGTCATGCGTCCACCCTCGCACGAAACTGAAACGTGTCAATCAGTTGCCGGGAGTATCACGCGTCCACGCCACCGACCGAATCCCGCCGAGGACTGAGGGT
>NZ_DAIOIA010000012.1:16406-40097 GCF_036744435.1 Propioniciclava sp.
TCCTCAGTCCTCGGCGGGTTGGGGGCGGGGTCTGCGCCCAGGCTCATCACGCGCCGGGAGGCCAGCACGGGCTCGACGCAGGACGCATCACCTAGCGGGCACATAGGACGCCAACCGGGTTGACGCCGCCACCAAGGTGCGCACGGACGCACGATCCCCGGCCCGTCCCAGCCCGCGCGCCTGAGCCAGTACGTTCCCCAACGCCGTCGCCTCCACCGGACCCGCCACGACCGGGACGCCCGCCCGGTCGGCGGTGAGCTGACACAGCAAGGCGTTACGCGAACCACCACCCACGACGTGGATGCGCTCCACGGGGACGCCCGACAATTCGGACGCCGCCTGCACCGTCTGCGCGAAGGCCAGCGCCAGCGACTCGACGATCAGCCGAACGATCGCCGCCTGAGAGGTGGGAACCGGTAGGGAGCGGGACGTCAGCCACGCGTCGATGCGTTCGGGCATCCGTCCGGGGGCAAGGAACACGTCGTCGTCGACGTCGAGCAAGGCGACGGGCTCGGGTTCGCTCGACGCGGCCGCAAGGATCGCGACCAGGTCCACGCCGCGACCCGCTCGCTCCCATGCGCGCAGCGTCTCGGTGAGCATCCACAACCCCATGACGTTGCGCAGGAACCGGGTCGTACCGTCCACGCCGCCTTCGTTGGTGAAGTTGGCCGCGCGCGCAGCGTCGGTGAGGATCGGCGCCAGCGTCTCCACCCCCACCAGCCCCCAGGTGCCGCACGAGATGTAGGCGGCACGCTCCGGGTCCATCGGGACGGCGAGCACTGCGGCCGCCGTGTCGTGACTCGGCGCCGTGAACACCGGAACTTCGACGCCGACCTGCTCGGCGGCGGCCCCCCGCAGGACGCCGACGCGCACCCCGGGCTCCACAGGCTCGGAGAACAGCCCCCTGGGGATGCGCAGGCGTCCCATCAAATCGGCGTCCCAGGTGCGGGTGCGCGGGTCGAGCAGGCCGGTCGATGAGGCGTTGGTGACCTCGTTGATCGCCTCCCCGGACAGCCAGTAGGTCAGCAGGTCGGGGATCATCAGCAGTCGGTTCGCGCCGAGCCCAGGCGGTGCCTCCGAGGACAGTTGGTACAGGGTGTTGAACGGCAGGAACTGCAGGCCGTTGCGTCGGTACAACTCAGTGAAGGGGACCTCGGCGTGCACGCGGGCGACTCCGCGGGCGCCACGGGTGTCCCGGTAGGCGTAGGGGACGCCAATCAGCGCGTCGTCGCGGAGAAGTCCGTAGTCAACGGCCCACGCGTCCACGGCCACCCCGGCCAGGTCCCCGGCTGCAGCCGCGACGCGCAGGCCCTCGAGCGCTTCGGCGTACAGGTGCAGGAGGTCCCAGTGGAGGCCGTCGGGGAGGGCGACGGGGTGGTTGGCGAACCGGGCGACCTGCTGGAGGTCCACCCGATCGGCTCCGACGCGTCCGACGATGACGCGTCCGCTGGTGGCGCCGAGGTCGATGGCTGCGACCGCCAACTCGCCGTTCATCGCGTCCGCCGGGGGACGCGGTGGTGGTAATCGTGCGTCCGCGTGGCTCGCATGGTTCCTCCTGATCGTGTGGCTCGATGGCTCGCCCGCCACGAGTCCTCGGCGAGCTGAACCTCAGTCCTCGGCGCGCTGAAGCTCAGTCCTCGGCGGGCTGAACCTCAGTCCTCGGCGGGGTGAGGCTCAGTCCTCGGCGGGGTGGGGGGCAGTCCTCGGCGGGTGGGGTTAGGCTCCCCAGCTGGCTTGGACGCCGCCGACTCGGTCGGCTTCGATCTGCTCCTGGTAGCCCGAAGCCAGGAAGGCGGCCATCGGGTCGGCCGGCAGCCCACGGTCGACGCGCCAGGCGGCGAGCTGGGGGCGGACGTCGGTGTAGAAGGCGTCCATCAGGACCTGGTTGGCGGCGAGGACGTCACCCGAGGCCTGCGCGGACGCGAGCGCCGCCTCGTCGATCGTCAGGACGCGGGCCAGCATCTCCTGGACGTTGAGCACGGACCGGATCTGGCCGGGGATCTTGCCCTCGATGTTGTGGCACTGGTCGAGCATGAACACCACCCCGGACGCCGCGTCCAGCCCGCCGCCGCGGACCACCTCGTGCAGGATCCGGAACAACTGGAAGGGGTCCGCGGCGCCGACGATCAGGTCGTCGTCGGCGTAGAACCGGCTGTTGAAGTCGAAGCTGCCCAGGCGTCCCAGGCGCAGCAACTGCATGACGATGAACTCGATGTTGGTGCCGGGGGCGTGGTGGCCGGTGTCGAGGCAGACCGTCGCCCGCTCGCCGAGGGCGAGGCAGTGGCTGAGGGAGGTTCCCCAGTCCGGGACGTCGGTGTGGTAGAACGCCGGCTCGAAGAACTTGTACTCCAGCACGAGTCGCTGGTTGGGGTCCAAGGCGGCATAGATGTCGGCCAGCCCCTCGCTGAGGCGGTCCTGGCGGGCGCGCAGGTCGTCTTGGCCCGGGTAGTTGGTGCCGTCGGCGAGCCAGATCTTCAGGTCGGTGGAGCCGGTGGCCCGCATGACGTCGATGCAGGCCAGGTGGTGCTCGACGGCGGCGCGCCGGACGCCGGCGTCCGGGTTGCACAGCGATCCCAGCTTGTAGATGTCGTCTTGGAACGTGTTGGAGTTGATGGTGCCGATCCGGACGCCGCGTGCGGCGGCGTGGCTGCCCAGGGTGTCGAAGTCGTCGACCTGGTCCCACGGGATGTGCAGGGAGACCGCGGGGGCCAGCCCGGTGAACGCGTGGACCTGGGCGGCATCGTCGATCTTCTCGAAGGGGTCGCGCGGGACGCCGGGGGTGCTGAACACCTTGAATCGCGTCCCGGAGTTGCCATACGCCCAGGAGGGGACCTCGATCGCGAGGCCCGCGAGGGTGTCGAGCTGGTCGGGGGTCAACGGCATGGTCATTCTCCTTGGACGGCCGTCGGCAGCCCGGCGGCGGTGAGTTGGGCGTCGAGGTTGAAGATCTCGTTCAGGCGCAGGAAGCCTTGGTCGGGGGGCAGGTCGAGGTCCTCGAAGAGCTCCCCCATCTGGCTCTGCCACCGCGCATTGACGTCGGTGGCCGCCATGGCGGCCTGGGCGACGGCCAGGTCGGGCGTCTCGACGTACCCGATGAGCAGCCCGTCCTCGCGCAGGAACAGGGAGTAGTTGCCCCAGCCGGCGTCCCGCAACGCGGCGAGCATGTCGGGCCACACGGCGGCGTGGCGCGTGCGGTACTCCTCGATGCGTTCGGGCTTGACCTGCAGTTGGAAGCAGACCCGCTCCATGTTTCCGACCTCCTTGCCTGAAACGTTTCAGGATCAGTCAAGCAGCCCCCAGGAACGCGGTCAAGCGATGCGCACGGATTCCCGCCGCACGCCACTCGCTACGATCCCGGGCATGGAACATCACGGCCCGGTGGGGGTCAAGGAGGTGGCGGCGGCCGCCGGAGTGTCGGTCGGCACCGTCTCCAACGTGCTCAACCGCCCCGACAAGGTCTCCGAAGCCACCCGGGAGCGCGTCCACCAGGCCATCGACACCCTCGGCTTCGTGCGCAACGAGGCCGCCCGGCAACTGCGCGCCGGGCTGAGCAACTGCGTGGGCCTGATCGTGCTCAACGCGACCAACCCGTTCTTCAACGACATCGCCGCCGGCGCGGAGGAGGTCGCCGCCGAGCACGGCGTGGCCGTCCTGGTCGGCAACAGCGCGGAGATCGAGCAGCGCGAGGACGCCTACCTAGCGCTGTTCGAGCAGCAGCGGGTCCGCGGCGTCCTGATCAGCCCGATCGGCGCCGCCGGACCCAAACTGGAGCGTCTCGCCCACCAGGGCATCGCCGGGGTGGTCGTGGACCGCGACGTCACGGGCGGCTCCTACTCCTCGGTCTCCGTCGATGACGTCGCCGGTGGCGAACTCGCCCTGCGTCACCTCGCCGAACGCGGCCACCGCCGGATCGCCTACGTCGCCGGACCGGTCGGCCTGCGGCAGGTGATGGACCGCTTCGAGGGCGTCGAACGTGAGTCGGCACGCCACCCGGGCGTCAGCGTCGAGTTCGTACACACCAGCAACCTCGACATCGCCGCAGGCCTGCGCTCCGGCCTGGAGATCCTCGCCCGCCCCCGCGCCGACTGGCCCACCGCCCTGTTCGCCGGGAACGACCTCATCGCGCTCGGGCTGCTTCAGGCCCTCTCGGCCCGCGGCGTCAAGGTGCCGGAGGAGATGGCGCTCGTCGGCTACGACGACATCGCGTTCGCCGCGGGCGCCGCGATTCCGCTCACCTCGGTCGCCCAGCCACGCCACGACATCGGGCGGCGCGCCATGGAACTGCTGCTGGCCGCCGGCGACGACCCCGAGACGGAGACGCGCCGCGTCGTCCTGCAACCCCACCTGGTGGTGCGGCGCTCGTCCGACCCCGACGCGCCGCTCACGTGATGCTGCCCATCGCGCTGCCGCTGGACCCGATGCTCGCCCGCGCCGTCGCGGACGTCCCCGTGCGCGAGCCGGGAGCCCTCAGTTACGAGCCGAAATGGGACGGCTTCCGGTGCATCGCCGCCCGCGACGGCGACGAGGTCACACTGTGGAGCCGGTCCCGCAAACCACTCACCGATTACTTTCCCGAAGTGGCCGCCGCCTGCCGCCGCTGGCTTCCCGACCGCGCCGTCGTCGACGGTGAGATCGTCGTGCGCAGCGGCGACCCCGGCGCGCAGCGCCTGGATTGGGAAGCGCTCAGCGTCCGCATCCACCCGGCCGCCAAGCGGATCGCCCAGCTCGTGTCCGCCACGCCCGCCGAACTGGTGACCTTCGACCTGCTGGCGCTGGCCGATCTGGACCTGATGCCACTGGCTCAGCGCGAGCGGCGCGCCGCCCTGCTCGCCTTGCTCGGGGATCTGCCCGCCGACGCGGGCCTGCACGTCACCCGCGCGACCTCGGACCCAGCGCAGGCCCGCGACTGGTTCGACCGCTTCGAGGGAGCCGGGCTGGACGGCGTCATGGCCAAGCCGACCGGCGACCCGTACACCCCG
This sequence comes from Propioniciclava sp., assembly GCF_036744435.1. NCBI lineage: Bacteria > Bacillati > Actinomycetota > Actinomycetes > Propionibacteriales > Propionibacteriaceae > Propioniciclava > Propioniciclava sp. Next base: position 21,386 of record NZ_DAIOIA010000012.1, read on the forward strand.
GGCAAACGCGCCATGATGAAGCTCAAGCACGCCCGCACCGCTGAGGCGGTCGTCATCGGGTACGCCCGCTCCCGCACCGGGCACGGGGTCGGCTCGATCCACCTGGGGCTCTACGACGACGGCGTCCTGCTGCCCGTCGGCGGCATCGGGGCCTTCCCCGACACGGCCCGCGGGGCGTTCGAGGCGGTCCTGGAGCCGCTGGTCCTCACCGGCGCCGACGCGGACGCCGCGCCCCACCCCGGGGTGCTGACCCGGCTGGGTCCGCGCGAGTTCGTGCCGCTGCGGCCCGACCTGGTCGTCGAGGTGGCCTACGACCAGCTCGAGGGCAAGCGGTTCCGCAACACGGCCAAGTTCCTGCGGTGGCGTCCCGATCGCGAGCCCGCCTCCTGCCGCCTGGACCAACTGGAGACGGTGCCCCGCTACGACCTGGACGCGGTGCTGCGTCCCTGAGCGGTCACGCGTAGGCGTTCAGGTCGCCCTCGCCGCGCTTCATGGCCTCGAACATCGCCGCCGCCTTCTTGGTGTCCCACAGGACGCTGGACCCGGCCGACGTGTGCGCGTTCGGGTTCCCGACCGGGACGCTGAGCGTGTCGGCCTGGCCGGCACCGACCTTCATGGCGGCCGACACCAGTCCCGCGAACTCGAACGGCCCGGTGCTGTCGCCGATCGTCAGCGACTTCGACGCCGAGGAGTTGACGCCCCACCACCGCCACGGCAGCAGCACGGTCGCCGGGGAGAGGACCTTCTTCGCCAGCGCGGAGACCATCTCGCGCTGGCGCTTGGCGCGGCCCAGGTCGCCCTCCGGGTCGGCCTTGCGCATCCGCACGTAGCCGAGTGCGGTGGTGCCGTCCATCAGCTGGCAGCCCGCCGGGATATCGAGGTTGGAGTCCTTGTCCTTGATGGCGTTGGCCGGGCACATCTCGATGCCCCCGACGGCGTCGACGACGTTGACGAACCCGCCGAAGCCGACCTCGACGTAGCCGTCGACGTGCAGCCCGGTGTTCTGCTCGACGGTCTGCACCAGCAGTTTCGGGCCCCCGAACGAGTAGGCGGCGTTGATCTTGTTCTTGCCGCGCCCCGGGATCGCGACGTAGCTGTCGCGCGGGATCGAGATCAGCGCGGCCCGTCCGGATGGCGGCACGTACAGCAACATGATCGTGTCGGTGCGCTGCCCGGCGTCGCTCCCCGTCCCGAGCGTGTTCTGCTCCTCGGTCGAGAGCCCGGCCCGGGAGTCCGAGCCCGCGAGGACGAACACATGGCCGGGCGTGTCGGCGGGACGCTCGCCCGCCGGGGTCGCGTCCGCGCGGGGCATGAACGGCCATGTGGCCAGCGGGACGCCGAGCAGGTAGGCCAGCAGCACCGCGACCACGAGCAGCGCGATCCGGACGGCGCGGGGGCGCCGCGGGCGGGAAGAGCCGCCCGCCTTCTGCTTGGCGGGGACGCCTGGCGCCCCGGACCCGCCCCCGTCGCCTCGCCTGCGCGCGGCGGGTTGACTCGGTGGAAGCTCCTCCCAGGCGTCGGCCGGATGCGACGAGGCGTCACGCAGCCGGGCCCCGGAGGAGTCGTAGTGACCCACCGGGGTGGGCTGTCCGGCCTGGGGACGCGGGGACTCCGCAGGAACCTCGGGTTCGCTGCGGGGCACCGGGGACGCCGGTGACGGATCGGGCGTCTCACCGCCGGAGTAGCTGCCCCGCCGGTAGAGCCAATCCTCGTCGTCGGAGTTGCTCACCCGCACCACCGTACGGGACGCCGCTGGGGGGACACATCACGCCAGGGTCGTGCCCCTCTCCTCCGCGGGGCCCATCCGATTCAGTCGAGGACGGCCTCCACGGCCCCGACCCGGGCACCGTGACCGAGCACCGGAACGTCACCCAACGCGTCGAGGGCGGCCGGGTCGACGTCGCAGTGACGCAGGGCCGCGGCAGCGACGACGCGTCCCGCGCGAGCACCGTCGGCGATCTTCACGGCGACACCACGGCCGTCAGGCAGGCCGACCGCCACGACGGCCTCGGCCCCCTCCTTGGCGATCACGCCGGGCACCGCGGCCATCAGTTCGCTGTCCGGGCGCGATGGACCGCCGACGTAGAAGGGGAAGGAGCGCATCGCGTGGGCGACCGCCTCGGCCTCCCCCTCCTCGGCGGACGCGATCCGGCCGAAGGCCCGGGCCAGCCCGGTGAGGGCGAAGGCGTGGACGGGGGCGCCGCAGCCGTCCACCGCGGTCGCGACGATCGGCTCGGCCGCGTAGTCGCCGATCACGGCGACGACCTCGCGCTGCAGCGGATGGTCGGGGTCGAGATAGTCGGCCAGCGACCAGCCGGAGGCCACGCAGGCCCGCAGGAAGCCCGCGTGCTTGCCGGAGCAGTTCTGGGCGATGCGCTCGTCGCCGTGCCCGGCCGCCAGCCAGGCCTGCAGCGCATGCTCGCCGATGGGACGCCCTGGGGTGTTGCCCAGCGCGTCCACGGTGAGGCCCGACGCGGCCAGGCTGGCCCGGACGCCCGCCTGCTGCCAGGCCTCCCCGGAGTGGGAGGCGCAGGCCAGGGCGAGGGACTGGTCACGCAGCGGGGCTCCCGCGCGCAGCGAGGCGATGGCTTGCAGCGGTTTGAGCGAGGAACGGGGGAACACCGGGGTCGACGGGTCACCCCACGCCCGCTCCACCGTTCCGTCGGGGGCGGTGATGACCGCCACCCCGCGATGCACGGACTCGAGGAAACCCTGACGTATGACGCGCGCCAGCACCGGCGCCTCCAGCAGACTCACGGCCAGCACCCTACGCGTCCGGTGCTGCCCGCGCCCCCGACACCGACGCCCCGCGGCCCGCCAACCCATCCCGCAGGCAGGCCAGCCCGCGCCGCCGGGGAACCGGTTGCGCGCCCAACCTCTGGCAACCTGAACTTTTCCTGAGAGTCTGAGCGTGCAACCATGGAAGACATGGCCCTGATCTCTCAGCTTCGCGCGGTCGCAGCATCTGCCCTCGCGCTGGCTGTCGTCACCGGCGGCGTCGTCGCCTTCGCCCTCTCCGGCCAGACGACCGAGATCACCACGGCGGTCCCCGCCGATGTCGCCTCCGCCAGCGTCCAGCTCAGCGAGACTGAGGCGCGCGAGCTGACCACCACCAGCCGTGAGGCCGAACGCGAGGCGCTCACCACCGAGGTCAGCGACGCGGCCAAGGAGCGCTCCGCCAGCCTGTCGGCCACCGATCAGGCCATCGACAAGACGGAGATCGCCATCGAGGCCGAGTCGAAGCGCGTCGCCGCCGAGAAGGCCGCCGCGCAGATCGCCGCCACCGAGAAGGCGGCCAAGGAGAAGGCCGCGAAGGCCGCCGAGGCCAAGAAGAACGGCTACGACCCCGCCACCACCCAGCCGAAGGAGATCGCGCGCCAGATGGCGCAGAACGTCTACGGTTGGGGGGACGACCAGTTCACCTGCTACGACAACATCATCATGCGCGAGTCGATGTGGGATCCCTTCGCCGACAACCCCACCTCCAGCGCCTACGGCATTCCCCAGGCGCTGCCCGGCAGCAAGATGGCCAGCGAGGGCGCCGACTGGAAGACCAATCCGGTCACCCAGATCAAGTGGGGGCTGAAGTACATCAAGTCCACCTACGGGACGCCCTGCCAGGCGTGGTCCTTCAAGCGGGCCAACGGCTGGTACTGAGCGTGACGCCCCGTCGTCGGGCGTCCGGACTCCCGCCTAGGCTGGGCGGATGAGCAGCGACCAGGCACCGTCCGCCCCGCAGGCGCCGCTGGCCTGCGCCTACCACCCGTACCGCCCTGCCGGCGTGCGCTGCCAGCGGTGCGGGGCACCCATCTGCGGAGACTGCATGATCGAGGCGCCGGTCGGGTTCCAGTGTCCGGCCTGCGTCGCGGCGGGTTCCGCCCAGGTGCGCACCGGGCGTCCGGCACTGCGGCGTCCCGGCCAATCCTCGGTGGCCAGCTTCACCATGATCGGGATCAACGTCGCGGTCTGGCTGGCGATCACCCTCACCGGCGGCGACCTCTCGCCCCTCGCCTCCGCGCTCGGACTCAACCTCACCGCGACCTGTGACGTCGCCAGCGGCACCTACGTGGACGTCACCCCCGCGACGTGCGCGAGCGCGGGCGGGCTCTGGCTGCCCGGCGTCGCCGACGGAGCGGTGTGGAAGCTGCTCAGCTCCGGCTTCACGCACCTGGCGATCGTCCACCTGCTGTTCAACATGGTGGTGCTGGGCATGCTCGGCCCGCAGTTGGACCGGATCCTCGGCACCTGGCGGTTCCTGACGCTGTACGTGGCCGCCATCCTCGGCGGATCGGTGTTCGCGCTCGTCCTCTCGGATCCCACCACGTTCACCGTGGGCGCCTCCGGCGGACTGTTCGGGCTGATGGGCGGGCTGCTCGTCATCGCCTTGATGCGCCGGGCCGACGCGCGCACCATCATGGTCTGGATCGGCATCAACGTCGTGTTCACCTTCGTCGGGGGCGGCTCGATCTCCTGGCAGGCGCACCTGGGCGGCCTGCTGACCGGTGCCTTGACGACCTTCGTGCTGATGCGGCTCGCCGAGCGTCGCGCGCGGGCCGGGCGGCAGCTCTGAACGCGGCACGACGCGGCGGCCCGGCGCCCACCTCGCCCGGATGCCGTCCGTGATCCTGCTGGACACCGCGCGTTGGCCCGCCCACGGCCGGCTGTGGGGACACGTCGTGTCCGACGCCACCCTGGACGAACTGCACCGGTTCGCCGCGGTCGCCGGCATCCCACCTGGCGGCTTCGACCACGACCACTACGACTATCCGGCCGAGCGGCGCGCGTCCCTGATCGAGGCGGGCGCCGAACTGGTCGACTCCCGGGTGCTACTCCGTCGCCTGCGAGCGTCGGGGCTGCGCGTCCGGCCGCACGAGCGGACGCCGACGCGCGGCATCGCCACAGCCCGCCTGCGGGAACGCTGGCGGTCGCTCGCACCGCGCGCCCCCGCGCTCGGGGAGGACCTGCTCACCCGCTGGTCGGAGCCGCACCGCCGCTATCACGATGTCCGGCACCTGCTGCATCTGCTGGAGACGCTCGAAGCGCTGGGTGCCGCTGAGCCCGTCGTGCGGTGGGCCGCCTGGTTCCACGACGCGGTGCATGAGGGCCGCGCCGGAGACGACGAACGGGCATCCGCCGCGTTGGCCCGCGACGCGCTGGCCTCGCTGCTGCCCGCCGCCGACGTAGCGGAGGTCGTCCGGCTGGTTGAACTCACGATCGACCACTCCCCCGGCCCGTCCGATGCCCGGGGAGTCCAGCTCAGCGACGCCGACCTGGCGATCCTGGGGGCCCCGCGCGGGCGCTACGACGTCTACGCGCGCGACGTGCGCGCCGAGTACGCCCACGTGGCCGACGCCGCGTTCGTCCGCGGCCGGACGGCCGTACTAGAGGGACTGCTGGCCGCGCCCGTCCTCTTCGTGGGGGACGCCGCACGCGACGCCTTCGAGGACCGCGCCCGCGGCAACATGGCCGCCGAGGTGGCCCGCCTGGCCGACCCTCACGGCCACCTGGGAGCCCTCGCGCGATGGCGCACCGACGCTGCGCGCCGCTGACCCCTCGCCTCCGGCTCCACGAGTGAACGTCCGAGGCAACCACTGCCACCCGGCCTCATCCAGGCCCTGAGCGACCGTCGAATCGATACAATCTTGAAGTGACGACGCCTGACACTCCGCAGTATCGGCCGGGTCCCAAGTACGTGTTGCTGCTGGGATCCCTGGCCGCGGTCCCGGCGATCACCACCGATCTCTACCTTCCCGCACTGCCCACCGTCGGCGCCGAGCTGGGCGCCAGCCCCGCAGCCGCCCAGCTCACCCTCTCGGGCATGCTCATCGGCGGCGCGGTCGGCCAACTCGTCATCGGTCCCCTCTCGGACCGGTTCGGACGCCGGCTCCCGGTGCTCGTCGGGCTCGCCGGGCACCTGATCACCTCGATCCTGTGCATGTTGGCGCCCAACATCGGCGCCCTCATCGGGCTGCGGGTCGCCCAGGGCTTCTTCAACGCGGCCTCCTCCGTCGTCGCGATCGCCGTCATCCGCGACCGGTTCGTCGGCTCGGACGCCGCCCGGCTGCTGTCGCGGCTCATGCTCGTCATCGGCGTCGCCCCCCTGTTCGCCCCAGCCGTCGGAGGGTTCATCTCCGACCTGTGGACCTGGCGTGGGGTGTTCGCCGTGCTGGCCTTCCTGGGTCTGATCCTCGGCGTCCTGGTGTGGCGGTTCATGCCGGAGACCCTCCCCGAGGAACGGCGGCGTCCGGCGCACCCGCAGATCGTGGCGCGGGGCTACCTGGCACTCCTGAAGGACCGGCGATTCATGGCGCTGGCGGTCATTCCCGGCCTGGCGCAGGCGGTCATCATGAGCTACGTCGTCGGCTCCACCTACGTGTTCCAGCAGGAGCACGGGTTCAGCAGCCAACAGTTCGCCCTGCTGTTCGCCGTCAACGGCCTCGCCCTGGTGGGAGGCGCACAAGTCAACGCCTACCTGGTGCGGCGGGTGACGCCGCTGCGGGTGCTGCGGGCAGCCCTCCTCGTCCAGGCCCTCATGGCCGTCCTGCTCGTCATGGTCACCGCAACCGCGGCGGGCGGGATCGTGGCGCTGTGCGTCGCCCTGTGGCTGACCCTGTCCATGCAAGGGATGATCGCCGGAAACGCGAGCGTCCTGGCGCTGCACGAGTACGGGCACATGGCGGGCACGGCGGCCGCCTTCCTGGGCGCCCTGCAGGCCGGGCTGGGCGGCGTGATCTCGCCGCTGGTCGGCTTCACCGGCGGTACCGGGGTGTCGATGGTGGCGGTCATGGCGGGCTCGGTCCTGGCCGCCCTCGGCATCCTCGCCGTGGCCACGCCTGCCTACCGTCGCCGTCCGCAGGGCCCGGCCGACGCGACGTGACCTACGCGGCGGCACCGACCCGCCCGTGAGTGGTGCCGCCCCCGGACACCTGGCACGGTAGGGGCATGACTGCTCCCCTCCCGGTGTCCCCGGATCAGTGGGCCGTGGGCGCCTGGCCGCTCGGCGCCCACGTGGACCTCGCCTCCGGCGACACCACCTTCGCCGTCGCCGCACCCCAGGCGACCCGCCTCACGGTGGAGTTCTTCCCGCGCGCCCAGGGCGCCGACGCCGAGGCGTCCTTCCCGCTCGCCCAGGGCCCCGACGGCGTGTGGCGGGGCCGCTTCTCCGGCGCTCGGCACGGGACCCTGTACGGCTTCCGCGCCTGGGGCACCAACTGGTCCTTCGACCCCGACTGGACGCCCGGCTCCCTGGCCGGGTTCGTCTCCGACCGGGACGCCGACTTCAACCACCTCAACCCCAACAAGGTCCTGTTCGACCCGTACGCGCGGGAGGTGACGCACAACCCGCTCAGCCTGAACGGGAACCAGAAGATGCTCGGCTCCGGTCCGGCGGAGTTCGAGGGCCGCGCCGGGCGCGAGATCGACTCCGCCCAGGTCGCTCCCAAGGCCGTCGTGATCGAGGACGCCACCGCCACCGGCGCGAACCCCTCCTTCGCCGAAGAGGACAACGCCATCTACGAGGCGCACGTGAAGAACCTCACGCTGCACCCGAACGCCCTCACCCTGCGTGAACTGCTCGCAGGGACGCCGGGCTTCGATCACCTGCCCGACATTCCGCAGAACCTGCGCGGCACCTACGCGGGCGCCGGCCTGATGGCGCCGTACCTGAGCGCCCTGGGCCTCACGGTGATCGAGTTGCTGCCCGTCCACGAGACCGACTCCGACCAGGTGGGCGCGCACGCGGGCACCACGAACCACTGGGGCTACCAGACGCTCGGCTTCTTCGCCCCCAACCGCGACTACAGCTCCGACAAGTCGCTCGGCGGCCCCACCCGCGAGTTCAAGGAGATGGTCGCCGCCTTCCATGCCGCCGGGGTGAAGGTCTACCTCGACGTCGTCTACAACCACTCCGCCGAAGGCGGCAACTGGGACGGCAGCGCCGACGCGGCGGGCTTCACCACGCTGGGCGGCTTCGCGACGTCCGACTACTACGTGCTGAACGCGTCCGGCGGGCTGATCGACGGCGCGACGGGCACCTCCAACCAGATGAACTACTCCTCGCCGCTGTCGTGTTCCCTCGTGATGGACTCGCTGGAGTACTGGCACGGCGTCATGGGAGTCGACGGGTTCCGTTTCGACCTGGCCCCCGTACTCGGGCGCCGTCCCGCCGACGCCGCCCCGGAGGACTGGGAGGCGCAGCGCCGGTTCTTCCCCGACCATCCGTTGCTGGTCGGCATCGTCGAACTGGCGCAGCGGCAGGGCTTCGAGGTCGTCGCGGAGGCCTGGGACCTGTGGGGCTACGAGGTCGGCAACTTCCCCTCGGGCTGGGGGGAGTGGAACGGCCGGTTCCGCGACGCGATGCGCGGCTACCTCAAGGGCGACGGCAACACCGACGAGTTCATGGCCCTGTTCAACGGCGACTACGTGCACTTCCACGACAACGGCGGCCCGCACAAGTCGGTCAACTTCGTGACCGCCCACGACGGGTTCACCATGCTCGACCTGGTCAGCTACAACGCCAAGGTGAACGACCAGCCGTTCCCGTTCGGCCCCAGCGATGGCGGCTCCGACAACAACACGTCCTGGGATTCGGGCGGCGACCACGCCCTGCGGCGCACGCGGTGGCGCAACTTCTGGCTGATCACCTTCCTGGCCCGCGGCGTCCCGATGATCGTGTCGGGGGACGAGTACGGCCGCACCCAGAACGGCAACAACAACCCGTGGTCGCTGAACACGGTCGGGATGTGGAACAACTGGGCACAGGCGGGCTCCAACGATCCCACCGGCCTGCCCGTCGATCCCCAGCACCCGGACCTGCCCGGCTATCACGACAACATCGGCGTCATGCCCGACGCGACGAACGCGCTGCTCACCTTCGCCCGCTACGTGGCGCGGCTGCGCGCCCACCAGCCCAGCCTCAGGCAGCGCTCCTGGGGCGATGTCGAACTCGGTGGCAAGGACGTCTCGTACGTGTACTTCGGGACGGCGCTGGACGATCCGCCGCGTCCCGGCGACCGGCAGATCGCCGTCGCCATCGATTCCGGCGAGACCGAGGGCGACGACTTCTGGGTGCTGCTCAACATGTACGACCAGCCCGCCACCTTCGACCTGGCCGAAGCCCTGGAGGAGGACCACCAGCACGAGTGGCGCCGGATCATCGACACCTCATCGTGGGCCGAGGCCGACGGCAACGCCTGGGAGATGGACCAGGCCCAGGCGGTGACGGGAAGCTACACCGTCGAACCCTGGTCGATCGCCGTCCTGCAGGCGCATCACCCGTCCGTCACCCCGACGGAGCCGCAGCAGTTGTGGGGCCGCGGCGACGGCCTGCAGGTGGACCGGTCCGGCCGCCCCTACCGGCGCGGCATGTTCGGATCCTTCCTGGATCGGGTCCGGCGCGACAGCGTCTCGCGCATCGAGCGGCTCGCCGAGGCGATGGATCGCCACCCCGCGGGCCAGTCCCCGGCGCACAGCGCTGGCGACCCGCATCCTGCGGACGCCGCGGGGAAGCAGCCCGCATCCGAGGACGCCAGCCAGCCCGGGCCCGAAGGCGCCGCGCCGCCACGCGCCTGACCCTGGCGGGGATCACGCGAAGGGCCCCTGCGTGGGTACCGGCCGTCGGCCGGGCTCACACAGGGGGCCCTCGCTGTGCGGGCTCGGCTCAGCCGCGACGCTCCCGGCGACGCTTGCCCGCCAGAGCGGTGAGGAACGTGCCCGCGGCGGTCAGGGCGGCCCCGACGCCGACGAGTTGCGCGACGCCCTCCGCGCCGGTGAAGGGGAGGGTGTCCCCCGCGTCGGTCCCGCCGACCGGCGGTTCGCCGGACTGGTCACCCCCGGTGACGGCGGGCGTCGGCGCGTCCGGGGTCGGGCTGGGCGTCGGGGAGACGGCCGCGTCCACCCGGATGGTGTAGGCGTGGCTGTCGGAGCCGCCGCTGTTGGTGGCCGTCACCGTGAAGGAGAACACACCGCTGCCGGTGGTGGTGCCCGACAGGGCCCCGGTTGTCGGATCGAGCGTGAGTCCCGGGGGCAGCGTCCCGGTGCTGATCGCGAAGGTCACCGGCGCCGTCCCCGTGGCCGTGACCACCTGCTCGTAGGAGGCACCTTGGCTGGTGTCGGGCAGCGTGTCGGTGGTGATGACCGGCGGCACCGCCTCCACGGTGATGGTGGCCGTCTCCGACACGTCCTCCCCGCCGTGGTTCTTGATCGTGTAGGTCACGGCGTAGGTGCCCGGTCGCGTGGTGTCCACGGCGGAAGCGTCGGTCACCGTCACGGCGGCGAGGTTCACCGTTGTCCCGTCGGCGTCGATCGCCGAGACGAAGGTGTCCGCCGGCGTCCACGGGTCGCCCACGCGCAGTGTGGCGTCGGTGACGGTCAGGGCCGTCTGGTCGGCCAGAACGGTGATGGTCTTGGTGGCGGTGGCGGTGTTGCCGCGGCTGTTGCGCACCGAGAACGCCGCCGTGTAGACCCCGGGGGTCGCCTGGGCGAAGCCCCCGTCGGACACGACCTGCACCAACCCGGTGAGCGTTCCGTCCTGCACGTCGGTGGCGGTGACGCCCGCCCGCAGGAAGGCGTCGGTGTCGCCGAGGGCGTCGGTGGTGTAGATGGTGACGGCGGCGGGGGTGACCCGCAGCTGGGGAATGAAGCCGCCGTTCTGCACGACCTGGAACCGCTCCTGGGTGAAGTTCGCGTTCGTCTGCACTGCCGTCACCGCGTCGGTGTATCGCGTGGTGTAGCCGTAGGTGGCGTCCACGTCGGGGGTCGTGATGGCGAAGCCGAGAATCGACCAGGAGATCTCGAATCCGTCGTCGATGGCGAGGCTGACGCCCCCGTCGGGATTCGAGGTGACGTGGATCTGGCTGATGCTGCCGACCGGGACGAAGGCGCGGGGCGAGTCGTAGCCGGCGGGGGTGATCCAGAGGTTCGTCGGGGCGATCGTGGCGTCAGGTCCGTTCGGGACGAGCGTGATGACGCGGCCCGTGTTCGCGGCGGTCGTGTAGAAGCCCGGATCGATGACGACGTTGTTCGTCATGAGCGCCTGGTTCGGGACGAACAGCGAGGGCGCGTGCGAGCCGGACACATAGTTGTCGTCGAGGGGGGCGCCGGTGGCGCCGTACAGGCCCGCACCAGTGATCAGGTACTGGCCGTTGTAGCCGCCGTCGCTTTGGCGGGCGGTGTCGAACTGGCTCGGCGTCACCGATACCGCGGTGGGGGCGCCGTCGATGGTCGCGGTCGCGGTGATGACGTTCCCGGTCGTGGCGGTGTTCGCGGTGGCGGCGTTCACGAGGAAGACGATCGGCTGCGCGACGCCGCTCAGGTCGGCGGTCAGCCGGAACGTGACGGTGCCGGACGCCTTGTCCACGGCGAAGGTGCCGAAGTCGGTGGCGCCGTTGACGGTGGTCGCGCTGAGGTTCAGCGCGCCCGAGGTGGGCAGGCGGACGACGAGGGTGTCGCCGGGCACCATTCCGGAGTCGAGCGGGATCGTCACCGTGCTGGTGATGTTGGTGAATCCGGTGAGCGTCACGCCGTCGCCGGTCAGGCTCGTCATGACGCTCGGGAGCGGGGGCGCGGCGTCTGCTCGCAGGGGCACGACCCAGCTCGCGAGCACCATGACCGCCGCCAGGAATCCGGTGGCGAGTGTCTGAAGCGCCGTCCGCGCCCCTCGTCTCGGTTGCGACATTTCGCTCGGCATGGAACCCCTCCTAGTCATGCGATCGGGGGGACGCAGGGATGCCGCCACGGGGGTGAGATAGCGAGCAGCCCTCGGACGTTCCCCCGTCGAGCCAACGTTGCCAATCGGTAGGTTCCGTTTCCCCGCGGCCGTGGTGAGCCGGTCGCCGGAACGCTACCAAGGTGGGAGAATAGCACTTTCCAAACGTCGTTATCATCTTGGCTCGGCGCGCGCCCCCTCCCTCCCACAGGCGAGTTCCCAGCACTCGGGGACCGAAGAACCCGGCGTCACTAGGCTGCGACCATGACGCAGACCAACCCGGACACGACCGCACGAACCTGGAAGCGGCCCGTCCCGGTGATCGGCGACACGACGTCGGCGGCGGAGCGTGACGAGGCGGTCGACGGCTGGAGCCTGGGCAGTTCTGTGCAGGACGCGCTGCACCAGGTCATCGGCGCGCGACGCGACATCCGACGGTTCCGCCCCGACGAGGTCCCCGAGGAACTCCTCCGCACGGTGATCGAAGCCGGGCATGCGGGACCGAGCGTGGGCCAGTCCCAACCGTGGCGGTTCCTCGTGATCCGCGATCGGCGGACCCGGGAGCGTGCCGCCCTGATGGCCGACCGGGAGCGACTGCGGCAGGCGGCCGTCCTGACGCCCGAGCGCGCCGCCCGGCTCCTCGATCTTCAACTGGAAGGCATCCGGGAGGCGCCGGTCGGGCTGGTCGTGGCCTGCGACCGGCGGACCCCCGCGTCCGGCGTCCTGGGGCGCAACACCTTCCACGACGCCGACCTGTGGAGCTGCGCCTGCGCCATCGAGAACATGTGGCTGACCGCCCGGACCCAGGGCCTGGGCATGGGCTGGGTCACCCTGATGCGTCCCACCGAGCTGGCGGGCCTGCTGGGGCTGCCGGACGGCGTCGAGACGCTGGGGTGGCTGTGCCTGGGCTGGCCGGACGAACGACCTCCCTACCCGGGTTTGGAGCGCAAGGCCTGGTCGAAGCGGCTCCCCCTCGACGAGGTGATCCTGACCGACCGCTGGCCCGCCGATGCCCCGCAGCCGCCGGTCTCCGGACTGGCCGGTTCGGCACCGGCCCTGCCCGCGCGCGACGAGGACGTCAGCGTCGCCACCGTGGACCCCTCCTCACCGCTGTGGTCGGAGCTCGCCGCCCCCGACCAGCGCCGGATGGTCCGGGCACGCGACCGGGCCGATGATCTCCTGACGCCGCCGGGCTCGCTGGGCAAGCTCGACCAGGCCCTCGACCGGGTGGTTGCCGTGAGTGGCGAGGAGGTGACGGGCGGCACGCTCGTCCTCGTCGGGGCCGACCATCCCCTCGCCGCCCTGGGCGTGTCGGCGTTCGACGCGTCGGTGACCCGCGAGGTCATGACCGCCGCGGTGGCCGGGAGAGCGGTCGGCGTCGTGGCCGCGCGCACGGCGGGACTGGAGACGCTGATCGTCGACGCCGGGGTCACGGGCGATCCCCTCGTGGACGCGCGAGCCCACCGGCCGCTGGACGCCCGCGGAGACGTGGTCTCCGCCCCCGCCTTGAGCCGGGCCGACACCGAGCGGCTCATCGGGGACGGCCGGACGCTGGGGGCCGAAGCCGCGCAGGCCGGGCTGGTGTGCCTGGGCGAGGTGGGGGTCGGGAACACGACCGTGGCCGCCGCGCTGGCCTGCGTGCTGGCCGGGCTGACACCGGACGAGGCAGTCGGCATCGGTGCCGGGTCGGATGCGGCGATGCTCGCACGCAAGGCCGACCTGGTGGGAGCCGCGCTGGCACGGTTGGACGTCGCGGCCCTGCGCCGGGATCCGGTGGAGGCGCTGCGGCAGGTGGGCGGGCCCGAGTTCGCCGTGCTGGCGGGCGTGATCCTGGGCGCCGCCGAGGCGAGTTCGGTCGTGGTTCTGGATGGGCTCGCCACCAGCGTCGCGGCGCTGGCGGTGGTCGCAGTGAACCCCGCCGTCCAGTCCCATCTGGTCGCCGGGCAAGCCAGCCGCGAGTTCGCCCACGGGCGTGTCCTGCTCGACCTGGGCCTGGAGCCGCTGCTGACGCTGCGGCTGCGCGCGGGCGAGGGCGTCGGGGCGGTCATGGCGGCGCAGGCGATCCTCACCGGGCTCGCCGTGCGACGGCTGACCGGCCGCACCCGCTGACGGCGGGGGCCCGGGTAGGGTCGAAGGGGTCCGGGCGGCACACCTCCCCAGGACACCATCCGATCCGCGAATCCGAGGACGCATCATGGCCGACACCCCCCAGACCATCGTGATCACCGGCGCCAGCGACGGGATCGGCGCCGTCGCCGCCCGTGAGCTGGCGGCCGCGGGCCACCACGTGGTGATGGTGGGTCGCTCCCCGGAGAAGACGCATGCCGTGGCGCGGGCAGCCGGGATCGCCGACGTCCACCTCGCCGACTTCACCCACCTCGACGAGGTACGCCGACTCGCGGGCGAGGTGCGGGAACGCTATCCGCGCATCGACGTGCTGGCCAACAACGCCGGGGGGATCTTCACCGGCCCCACCCGCACCGACGACGGCTTCGAGAAGACCTTCCAGGTGAACCACCTGGCACCGTTCCTCCTCACCCATCACCTGATCGACCGGCTCCTGGACTCACGGGCGCTGGTGGTCAACACGGCGTCCATCGCCGCCCGGATGTTCAGCGCGCTCGACCTGGACGACCTCAACACCTGGACACGCTTCACCCCTAACCGCGCCTACGGCAACGCGAAGCTGGCGGGCATCCTGTTCGCCAGGGGACTCACCACCCACTACGCAGCCCGCGGGCTCACCGCGATTTCCTTCCACCCCGGCGTGGTGGCGACCAGCTTCGCCTCGGACACCACCAGCCCGCTGCGCTGGCTCTACCACACCGTCATGAAGGGGTTCCTGGTCTCCCCCGAGCAGGGTGGGGAGAACCTGCGTCGGTTCCTCGATCCGGCCCACCGCGACGACTGGCGTTCGGGCACCTACTACGACCCGGCAGGACGCCAGTCGCGGACCACCCCGGTCGCCGGGGACCTGCGCGTCATCGACGAACACTGGCGACGCAGCAGCGCGATGCTCGGCCTCACCTGGCCCTGACAGCCACCCCGCCGGCGCACGCAGCGCACGGGATCAGGTAGCGGAGGCGATCTGCAGGACGAGGTTGACGCTGCACGCGATCACGACGGCCCCCAGCAGGTAGGCCAGGAACGAATGCTGCAGGGCCAGCCGGCGTGCCCGCCGGGCGTGCAGGATCGTGTCGGAGACCTGATAGCACATCCCGATCGTGAAACTCAGGTAGGCGAAGTCGTGGTAGTCGGGATCCTCGGGCGAGTTGAAGTCGACGGCCGGCCCGGCACCGTCCCACGTGTAGTGGACGCGCGCATAGTGCAGCGCGAACACGGTGTGGACGGTCACCCACGACACCGCGACGACCCCCACCCCGACGATCGTGTCGGCCGGGACCCCGCCGCCCTTGCCCGATCCGGCGACCAGCAGCGCGCCGACGCCGAGCAGACTGCCGAGGCTGGCCAGGAGGAGAACGAGGCTGCTGGCCAACCGGCCCGGGTCTTCCGCGGTGGCGTGCGCCCGCGTCTGCTCCGGCGTCATGCGCAACGCCACGGCCCAGGTCGCCCCCGTGTAGACCAGCCCCGTCGTCATCCACCCGGCCATCGTGCCGACGAGCGGGTCGGCGGCCGCCCACACGATCGCCGCCGTCACGAGGCCGAGCAGCAGCGCCGCGCTCAACTTCCGCGCGCTGCGCCACATGGGCCCACCTCCCTCGACGGTCGAAGCATCACCCGCGGGAACCTACCCCACGCCCTGCCTCACGGCCTCCCGGGCGGCGACGAAGGCCTCCACGCAGGCGCGGACATCGTCGGTGGAGTGCGCCGCCGAGAGCTGGACGCGGATGCGAGCCTTGCCGCGTGGCACCACGGGGTAGCTGAACGGGATGACGTACACCCCGGCCCTCAGCATCCGGTCCGCGATCTCGGCGGCCAGCCGGGCGCCGTCCTCGCCGGGGAACATCACCGGGGTGATCGGGTGGGGTGGCACGTCGCCGGGCCGCGTGGCACCGCTCGGGCCGCCGAAGGGGTCGAGGTCGAAACCTGCCGCCGTCATCAGGTCCCGGAACAGGATCGTGTTCGCGATGAGCTGCTTGCGGGCCTCACCACTGGCCGCGATGGTGTCCAGGGCCGCCAGCGACCCGGTGACGACGCTGGGCGCGACCGAGTTGGAGAACAGGTAGGGACGCGCGCGCTGCCGCAGCAATGCGACGATCTCGGCGTGCGCGGACACATACCCTCCCGACGCCCCGCCGAGCGCCTTGCCGAGGGTGCCGGTGATGATGTCGACCCGGTCCGCCACGCCGAACAGCTCCGGCGTCCCGCGGCCCCCGGAGCCCACGAACCCGACCGCATGGGAATCGTCGACGAGCACCAGGGCGCCGAACTCGTCGGCCAGGTCGCAGATCTCCTGCAGCGGGGCGTACGCACCGTCCATGGAGAACACGCCGTCGGTGACGACGACGCGGGTCCTGGCCCCGGCGGACGCCTCCAGTTGGGCCCGCAGGTCGGCCATGTCGGCGTTGCGATAGCGGTACCGCGCGGCCTTCGACAGCCGGATGCCGTCGATCAGGGAGGCGTGGTTGAGCTCGTCGGAGATGATCGCGTCCTCAGCCCCGAACAGCGCCTCGAAGACGCCGCCGTTGGCGTCGAAGCATGAGCTGAACAAGATGGTCTCCTGGGTACCCAGGAAGGCCGAGATGCGACGCTCGAGCTCCCGGTGCGGGGCCTGGGTGCCGCAGATGAACCGCACCGACGCCATGCCGAAGCCATAGTCGTCCAGGCCCTCGTGGGCGGCCTCGACGATGCGGGGGTCGTCGGCCAGCCCGAGGTAGTTGTTGGCGCAGAAGTTCAGCACCTCGTGCTCGGCGTCGGTCACCCCGATCTCGGGTCCCTGCGGGGTGGTGATCACCCGTTCGCGTTTGGACAGCCCCGCGGCCTCGATCTCGGCGAGGGTGGCCGCGACCCGATGCTGGAATGCTCCGTACATCGTGCTCCTTTGCTCGGCTTGCTCACCCTAAGGACGCGTCCACCCTCAGCTCCAGTCGAGGATGACCTTCCCGCACTGCCCGGCCCGGGCCACCGCGAAGGCCTCCTCCCAGTCCTGCGCGGCGAACCGGTGCGTGATGCAGGACCGGACCGCGTTCGCGAGGGTGGGCGACGTCGACAGCATGGACGACATCACGTACCAGGTCTCGAACATCTCCCGGCCGTAGATCCCCTGGATGGTCAGCATGTGGGTGATGACGCGACCCCAGTTGATGGCGTAGTCGGACGCGGGCAGCCCGAGCATCGCGATGCGTCCGCCGTGGTTCATGTTCTCCAGCATCTCGGCGACCGCCGCCGGGGCCCCCGACATCTCCAGGCCGATGTCGAAGCCCTCCTTCATGCCGAGGCCGAGCTGCACGTCGCGCAGCCGCGTGGTCGCGGAGTTCACCACCTTGTCGGCACCGGCCGAGGCGGCCAACGCCAGCCGGTAGTCCGACAGGTCCGTGACCACGACGTTGCGGGCGCCCGCGTGGCGGGCGATCGCCGCGGCCATGACGCCGATGGGCCCGGCCCCGGTGACGAGGACGTCCTCGCCGACCAGCGGCCACTGCAGCGCGGTGTGGGTGGCGTTGCCGAGGGGGTCGAAAATGGCGCCCAGCTCGGGATCCACCCAGTCGCGGTGGCGCCACACGTTCTCCACCGGCAAGACGACGTAGTCAGCGAACGCCCCGTCGGTGTTGACGCCCAGCCCGACGGTCCGGATGCACTGATGGCGGCGACCGGCGCGGCAGTTGCGGCAGTAGCCGCACACCAGATGGCCTTCGCCCGAGCAGCGGTCGCCGGGACGCAGCTCCTTCACCTCGGCGCCAACCTCCACGATCTCGCCGTAGAACTCGTGCCCGATCGTCTGCGGCAGGTGCATCTGCTGCGCCGCCCAGTCGTCCCACTGCTGCAGGTGGAGGTCGGTGCCGCACAGGCCCGCGCGCAACACCTTGATCTTCACCTGCCAGGGCCCGCATTCGGGCTCGGGCCGATCGACCAGTTCCAAGCCGGGGCCGGGACGCATCTTCGCCAACGCGCGCATGGCCTTATCGTGCCACTTTCGCCCGGCGGCGGGGCACCCCCGCGACGGGGTCAGGCCTGCGGCGCGGCGGCGTCCGGCGAGAGGCGGCGTGGGCGGGTGCCGCGCCACCGGCGCAGGCCGGCCAGGAGCCAGCGGACCGCGAAGACAAGCGGTGAATGGCGCGAGAACAGGACCAGGACGACGGCCAGCAGCCCCAGCAGTGCGGGCAGTGCAATCCGGGAGTAGTAGGCGACCCAGCCGAGCGGCCCCCACGCCGCGTACTGCCCGGACTCCGGGCCGACCTTGGTGCCCAGCATGAGCGGCGGCGTCCACAGGTAGGCGCCGAGCAGGACGCCGAGCAGCGCACCGCAGATGGCGACCACGACGTCGCTGTAGGCGGCCGTGCCCCGGCCGGCGCGGCGCATCGACCAGCGGAAGAACAGGTGCGAGACGAACGCGGCGGCCAGACCGATCGGGATCACCCAGGGCTGCGGGAGCCGACCGGTGTCCCAGGCGAACTCGCTGTTCATCGCCATGCGACGCACCACGTCGAGGGATCCCATGACGGCGACCGCCGTGAGCGCCCAGGACGCTCCGACCGCGACGTGCGCCAGCAGCGCCAGCGCGACGTTGCCGAGCGTCGCGAGCCGGCGGGTGGTTCGCGCCGGGGCGGCGGGGGATGCGGGCGCAGCGGTCGTCACGGCGTCCATGCTAGCCCCGGAGGGGCGGCGTCCGATCAGCCGGCGGTGCCGGTGGGGGCTGCGGACGCCTGCGGGGAGGTCGTCGGGTGGGCCGTGACGGCCGCCCGCTCGGTCGCGACCGTGGTCGGGTCGGCGCTGGCGGCCGCCGCGGAGGTGGGGCTCGTCGTCGCCGTGGTGGCGCTCGGCGTGTTGGATCAGGGACGAGATCAGCAGCGGCTGCTGCATCATTTGGCCGTTCATTCGGTCTCCTTG
>NZ_DAIOIA010000013.1:0-14667 GCF_036744435.1 Propioniciclava sp.
CGTCGCGAAGGACCGTCGTCACCCCGAGCGGGCCATCGACCCGCCACTGACGGCGCTGCGGTTCACCGGCGCCGACAAGGAGGCGATCGCGACCCTGGTGAGCTATCCGTGCCACCCAGTCGTCCTGGACGCGACGAACACCCTGGTCAGCGCCGACTACGTGCATCCGCTGCGGGTAGGCGTCGAGGAGGCGACCGGGGCGCCGTGCCTGTTCCTGACCGGCGCGGCGGGGGACGTCAACACCGGCCACGCGGCCGCGGCGTCCTTCAGTTCCGCGGCAGCCTCGGGACGGACGTTCGCGCGGGCCGCCGAACTGGGCGGACGCCTGGCCTCCGCGCTGGCGTCGGCCTCCTGGGAGGACCTGGAGACGGCCACCGCCCGCTTCGCCGCCGTGGAGGTCGCGCTGGACTACGCCCCGGTGGACGCCGCGAGCCTGGGTGCCCGCGCCGAGGAGTGGCTGGCGGCGCGGACCTCCGCCGACGACGGCTACCGCGCGGTGCTCGACATCTGGATCGACTGGGCGCGGCACCGACGCCCCGCCGACCAGGCGAGCCCGTGGGCGGGCCGGGTCGGGCTGCTCGACGTGGGCGGGGCCGCGCTGGTGACCGTGCCGGGGGAACCGTTCCTCGCCATCGCCGAGAGCATCGCCGCGGCGCGCCCGCGCGTGATGGTCACCGCCTACAGCGACGGCGTCCCGGGTTACCTCCCGACCCGGGAGGCCTATCCCGAGGGCGGGTACGAGGTGGAGGATGCCTGCATGTACTACGCCATGCCGGGCCCGTTCGCGCGCGGGTCCGCCGAAAGCCTCACAGCGGCGGCCCTGCGCCTGCTGGGGGTGTGATCCGATGCCCGGACGGTCGACCATCCAGGAGGTGGCCCGCGCCGTCGGGGTGTCGGCGTCCACGGTGTCGCGGGCGTTCAACGCGCCCCACCTGCTCAGGGAGGCGACGGTGGCGCGCGTCACCGCGGTCGCCGAGCAGATGGGGTACGTGCCCAACCAGCACGCCCGCGCACTCGTGACCGGCAAGACAGGGATGCTCGGGCTGATCGTTCCCGACATCACCAACCCGTTCTTCCCGCCGCTGGTTCGGGCATCGCAGCGGGCCGCCGAGGAGCGCGGCCTCAACGTGATGGTCGCCGAGAGCAACTCGCTGCCCGGGCGCGAGCGAGCCCACATCGCCTCCCTGGCGCCCCACTGCGAGGGGCTGATCATCGCGTCCTCGCGGCTCACCCCCGAAGAGTTGCGCCGCGTCGCCCAGTCGACCCGGCTGGTGCTGGTGAACAACGACACCGACGGCATCGCCCGGGTGCTGGTGTCCTCCGCGGACGCCCTGGCCGAGGGCGTCCGGCACCTCGCCGGACGCGGCGCGCGGAAGCTCTGCTACGTCGGCGGACCGCATCGGTCCTGGTCGGAGTTCGAGCGCCGCTCCACCCTGGAGCGGGTCGCGGGCGAGCTCGGCCTGCCGACGCAGTACCGGCGCGACGAGTCCGGCAGCTACCACGAGGCGCGGGCCATGGCCGCGGCGGGACCGTTCGGCGCCAGCGCCATCATCGCGTTCGACGATGTGATCGCCTGCGGCATCCTCGATGGGCTGGCCGACCGCGGGGTGGCGATTCCCCGCGACGGCTACCTGCTCGGCTGCGACGACGCCTTGCCGATCCAGACCAACCCGCGGCTGTCGACGATCCGGCTGCGCGGCACGGAGGCGATGATCGAGGCCGTGTCGCTGCTCACGACGGCCCCCGACGGGGTCGTCCCCGAGACGCGGGTCCTGCTGGCCGGCGCGCTGATGCTCCGGGAGACCACCTGACTCGGCTGGGTGCCGGCGACGCGGAGCGGCCCTGGGGCGTGGCAGCAGGGGGTCGCGTCAGGCGGGCTGGGCTGTCGTGACGCGGCCGACGATGAGGCGATCGCCCAGCAGCGTCGGCAACGCATGCTCGGCCCACACGGGGATTTCGCTCATGGGGTCGCGTGAGTGGATGCGGAGTTCGGCTCCGTCGACCAGGGTGAGGGTGAGCCGTCCCCCGGTGAGGGCCAGTCGTGCTGTGACGATGCGCTCCTGCGGGATCCAGGTGGCGGTCGGGTCGGCCCGCAGGTCGGCGAGCCGTTCGGCTTCCTCGTGGACCCTGAGGTGTCGGGCCTGGCCGGTGTCGCCACCGAGGGCGAGGCTGACCCGGGACTCCGTCAGCGGAACCAGGAGCAGGCCGTCGTCGCAGATGAGAAGGTCGAAGGGCGCACGGCCGAGCGCCTTCACGGTGACGGTGGGGATACCGGCCAGCACGGCGGGTTCCCGGGCGGGGCGGCGCAGGTCGCTCGGGCTCACGGGGCGATCCAGCGGCACGCCGGACGCCAGGAGCAGGTCACCAAGCCGGATCGGGTCCTCGGCGAGTTCGCCGACCGGGTAGGGGCTCCCATCCGCGTCCACCAGGGTGATGTCCTGCGCCGCGTCCAGGACGAGGCGGGATCCGGGCACCCGCGACAGCGTTCCTTCGGCGAAGACCGCCAGGGCCGCGTGCGCGGCTTCGCGGGCGGATGCCTCGTCGCCAGGATCGACCAGGTACAGCCCCAGCGCCTCGGGTTCGTCCGAGACGGCGAGGAGCACCGCCGAGACGGTGGTTCGGGCAGGGCCCCATCCTCGTGGAGCGCGAGCAGCAGGCGGTCGCTGCGGTCCCCGAGTGCGGGCAGGCTGGCGGCGACGACCTCGTCCCACGTGGCCAGGGGCCATGCTGCACGCAGCAGTTCCCCTTCCAAGCGGTGGAGCCGCACGCCCGGCCCGCCGATCAGGGCGAGGGCAGGGCGGTCGTCCCGGGGGACGTCGCTGGCGGGCATCGCCTCGAAGGCGGCGATCCGGTCGGCCGTCCGCGGATGGGTGCTGTCCCACCGGGGCCGCTCCTCGGCGAGGAGTTCGGTCACCGCGCGCCCCACGTCCTCGGCTTTGGCGTCCAACGTGTGCCGGACGGCTTCATAGAGGGGGGCGCGGCGGCCTGCGTCCTCGAACAACGAGACCCGCTCCTCCACGACGACGTCCCACACGAGGGACGTCGCCGTCATGGCGCGTGCCGCGTCGGCCGCCGCCTGGGGTCCCGCAGCCCGAGCCGAGTAGCCGTCGGCGCGACGCTCCAGGTCGCGGCTGGTGGCCGCGGTGCACCACACCGCGACTCGGTAGTAGAGGGAGAAGAACCAGCGGATGAGAATGCTGCTGTTGTCGCGCATCGTCTTCACGAAGGTGCGTGCGCGCAGGGTCCGCACGTTGGCGGCTGCCTCGCCTCCGGCGAAGTGCCCCATCTCGTGGGCCAGGACGGCGCGGAGTTCACCCACCGTCAGTGCGGCAAACACGGGAAGGCCGATCAGCAACTCCCGGCGGCCTGCGGCTTGCAGGACCTCCGCGTTGGCGTCGGATACCAGGACGATGCGGTCCGGTGTGGCGGTGGCGGCCTGCTGGGCGAGGTCGTCCACGACGGCCCACAGCTCAGGGTCCGCCTCCCGGGTCAGCGCTGGTCCCGCGGTGGGTTCCATCCTCGCCCGGAGCGCTTGCCGGACGGCGGCGATGACGCCGACCACCACAGGGATGAAGAGCAGTTGCGCCACGATCCTTCCCAGTGCGCCGTGCACGGACGCCGCGAGCACGACGGCGAGGACGACGCCCAGGAGGACGGCGAGGACGACGATCGGGAAGATCAAGACCACGACGAGCTCAAGCCCCGCGCGCAGCTTCTGCATGTCACAAAGTATGGGGCTGCGCAGTCCCGGGCCACGTCCATTCCTCGCAAACTGGCGCCCGCCATCTCGCGGCGAATCCGGCCGCACCGGCGTTGGCGTGCCGGGGACGACGGTCAGGCGAGGACGCCGCGGACGCGGATCGTCTCCGCCTCGGCGGGGGTCAGTCCGAGGGCTTCGCCTGCCGCGCCGACGTAGCGCGGCGGCTGCGTCCGGACGCGAACCACTGCCCCGGGTCGGACCCCGATGCCCTGCAGCCGCGCCAAGACGTCGGAGTCGGCGTCGGAAACCCGAACGACCCGGTGGCTGCCCGGCTCCGCGGCGGCGAGGGACACCACGCCTGCGGGGAGCGACCAGCGGCCGTCGGCGGTGGGGATGGGGTCGCCGTGGGGGTCGGTCGTGGGATGCCCCAGCAGCGCGTCGATGCTGTCGAGGAAGCGCGGAGAGGCGGCGTGTTCGAGGCGTTCGGCGTCGTCGTGGACCTCCTCCCAGCTGTAATGCAGCACCTCGGCGAGGAAGCACTCGATGAGCCGGTGGCGCCGGACCATGGCCAGAGCGAGGGTCTCCCCGAGCGGGGTGAGGGTGACGGGATGATAGGGCTGGTAGTCGACGAGGCCCTGGGCCTGGAGGCGGCGCATGACGTCGGACACGTTGGCCCGGCTGGTGCCGAAGCGTTCTGCGAGACCGGTGGTGGTGATGGGCGGGTCGCCCCACTCGACGGCCGACCAGATCACCTTGAGGTAGTCCTGTGCGACCGGGGAGAGAGCGTCGGCGTCCATCAAGCAAAGCCTCCCAGCGTCAGCACGATCAGTGCAACGTTGAGGGCCACGATGAGAGCGACGACGATCCAGGCGACGATCTGCAGCGCGGGCTTGTTGGTGTAGCGGCCCATGAGGGCACGGTCGCCGCTGAGCTTGACCAGCGGGGCGAGGGCGAACGGGATGCCGAGGCTGAGCACGACCTGGCTGATGACGAGCGCCCAGGTGGGGTTGACGTCGGTGGCGAGGATGACGAGCGCCGGGATGAGGGTGATGGCGCGGCGGGCCAGCATGGGGACGCGTACCTTCAGCAGCCCCGACATGATGGTGGCGCCCGCGTAGCAGCCCACCGAGGTGGAGGCGAGACCGGAGGCGAGCAGCCCGATAGCGAACAGCGTCCCGACCAGCGGCCCGAGCGTGGAGCTGATGGCGGCGTGCGCGCCCTCGATGGAGTCGGTGCCGGTCGCTTCTTGCAGGCTGGCCGCGGCCAGCAACAGCATGGCGATGTTGACCGCGCCCGCCACGATCATGGACGCGGTGACGTCCCAACGGGTGGCGCTGAGCAGCCGCGGCAGTTCGTCGGGCTGGTGTCCGTGGCGGTCGCGGGCGAGCGCGGAGTGGACGTAGATGGCGTGAGGCATGACGGTGGCGCCGAGCATGCTGGCCGCCAGCAGGACGGACTCGCTGCCCTGGAAGCGCGGCAGCAGCCCCTCAGCTGCGGAGCCCCAGGACACGTCGCTGACGAACAGCCCGGCCATGAACCCGATCGTGATGATCAGCAGCAGCCCCATCACGACGAACTCGAAGGGTCGCTGCCCGTGCCGCGACTGCACCGACAGCAGCAGCATCGACACCACCCCGACGATCACGCCGCCCCACAGCAGCGGGATGCCGAACAGGATGTGGAGCGCGATCGCCCCGCCGATGACCTCGGCGAGATCGGTGGCGGCGGCCACCAGTTCGGCCTGCAGCCAGAACGCGATCCGCGGCCCGCGCCGCAGCCGGCCCCCCAGCAGTTCGGGGAGACTCCGGCCGGTGACCAGCCCGGTCTTGGCCGACAGGTACTGCACCAGCAACGCCATGACGTTCGCCCCGACGAGCACCCACACCAGCAGGTACCCGAACCGGGCCCCGGCGGTCAGGTTGGCGGCCACGTTGCCCGGGTCGACGTAGGCGATGGCCGCCACGAACGCGGGCCCCCACAACCAGGTCCGCACGCGGCGCTTGGGCGGGGTCGCCGCGGATGCAGAAGCGCTACGGGTGGAAGACTCGGCCGTCATGAGAGTTAACCTACCTTAACAATGACTCTCGGCAGGCTCGTTTCACGCTCTTGCGCGCTGATCGCGCCAGCCCGTCACGCTCGTTCGACGAGGCCACCGGACGCACGGGCCTGGCCGATGGGCTGCGGCGCCCCTCAGGGTGCACCAACGACCGCCCCCGGCGTCTCGATCTGCGCGAGGTGTTGGTTGGTCTCGGCTTGGAGGGCGTACCCCGCAGCGTCACGCACGCAGTCGGGGCACCAGTGCCCCGCGGTGAGGACCAGGCGCGGGCTTCCCGCGAAGACGTGCCCGAAGGCGCATCGCCAGACGAGGGGCGTGCCCGGCGTGCCCACCGCCGTGCTGAGCAGCTCACCACCGCGGAAGTCAGCGGCGCCGCCGAGATCGTCAGCCGTCCACTCCAACGGGTCCTTCGTCTCGTCGTAGCCGTGATCGAGCAGCCGCGGCATCCGCGAGGGCTCCGGAACGGTGAACGATCTCCAGTCACCAATCGCCTTCCAGGCCTCCCACGAACCGAAGTACGCCGAGATCTCGTCGTCACGATGGTCGCGCACGGCCGCCATCGTGCCGCACGGCCTTCGCGTAAGCGGACGCATGACGAGGTTCTTCACCACCCAACCCGGCACCTTTCCGGCCGAGAGCACCGATGACGGTGCCACCTCGATCGCCCGCTCCAGGGCATCCGTGACACTGTCTCGGCGGAAGGGGATGAGATCGGCAAGGCGGTCGCTGTCGGAGTACCACTGGCCGTGGAAGTTCTTCAGCGCGAACCAGTGGCGGTCGTACCAGTCGCGGATATCGCGCACCCCCATCGCACCCCCCAGCATCGTCTGCAACTGCCAGTTCGTCAGCCGCCACTGCTCGCCACCGCCGATGTTGTAGACACCACCCCAGAACTCGTCAGGGGCGTCGGCGGACGCCACTCCCACGAGCAGCCGAGCGGAGTCATCGGCCGTGACCCACTCCATGACGCCCGTGAACGGCGAGTGAGTCATGATGGGGTCGCGGATCTCGAGCATGCCCGGGTGAAAGATGCCGGTTTGGCGCAGCCAGGCCCACTTTGGCAGGTTCGACTCAATGAGCAACCGCTCGGCGACGATCTTCGTCTGGCCGTACTCGTCAAACTGCGACACCCGCAGCGGGTCGCCCACACGCCCCCAGTGCACGGGTTCCTGCCGGTCTCCGGTCTCAGCAACCGAACCGATGCCGATCACCGCGACGTTCCCCGGTGCGGGCAGTTCCCGCACCGCGCGGATGATGTTCTGCATCGACCCGATGTTCACCCGGCGCGCCAAGTCGGGCCGCTCGTCAGCGAACGGTGAGACGACGGCTCCGACGTGCAGCACGACGTCGACCCCGGCGATCGCCGCTGCCACATCGCCGAAGGAGGTGAGATCACCGCGGACCACCTCAAGGTTCGGCATCCCCGCAAACTCGGCGAGCACGGCGTCGTCGGAGCGGGAGGGCAGCGCGAAGGCGCGCACGCGGATGTCGGGGCGCTCCCGGAACTGGCGCAAGGTGGCGCGTCCCCAGTTGCCGGTCGCTCCGGTGAGCAGGACGGTACGCTCGAAGGTCGTCGCCACCATCACACCACCGGTGCCGGCGTCTTGCTCAACTCGAGCAGTTGCTCCAGCACCTCAACGGGGATGGCTCCGTTGGTGAACACGAGGAACTGCTGCATCGGCATGGACTCGACCATCTTCAGGCCGTCAGGGTTCTGCTCCGCCTGCAACGCCTGCTCTGGGGTCATGGCTGACGCGAGGCCGGCCATCAGCGCGGGGCCGACGACCGGGTGACCAAACCAGTCGCCGACCGTGGACTCCATCGTGAGTTCGCGGACAAGCGAGTCGCCCACGAGTGTGACCGTCTGCTCCGCGAGGACGGTGGACGCGTCGGCACACACCTGCACCGTGTATTCGCCTGCGGCGACGACCCATCCGCCCTGCTCGATGTCCCAGTAGGCGAACGCTCGACGATCCATGCGTAGTTCGACCTGACGCGACTCGCCCGGCTCGAGGGCGACCTTCTCGAACGCGCGGAGTTCGCGCAGGGGTCGGCGGACGGGGCCAGCAGTCGTCGCCACGTAGACCTGCACGACGTGCTTGCCTGCCACCTCACCGCGGTTCGACACCGTCGCGGTCACCGTGACGGTGTCGTCACCCGTCACCACGGCTTCCATGCCATCCGTGCCGAATGTTGTGTAGGACAGTCCGTGACCGAAGGGGTACCGCACCGCCACTCCGGCGGTCGAGTAGTACCGGTAGCCGACGAAGATCCCCTCGCTGTAGCGGACGTGGCCCTGCTCGCCCGGGAAACTCAGCCAACTCGGATTGTCTTCGAGGCGGAGGGGGATCGTCTCGGCAAGGTGTCCCGAAGGGTTCACCACACCGAACAGCACGTCGGCGATCGCACCACCGCCCGCCTGGCCGAGCAACCAGGCCTCGACAATCCCGGCAACCTCGTCATGCCATCCCTCGAGCGAGACGACACCGCCGTTCGAGAGCACCACAACGGTGGGCGTCCCGGTGGCGGCAACCGCTCGGATCAACTCGACCTGCGCGTCCGGCAGGGTCAAGGTGGTGCGGTCAAAGCCCTCGGACTCCTCGCGATCGCTGAGCCCGGCGAACACGACTGCGACATCAGCGGCGCCCGCGGCCGAGACTGCTGCCGCCCCCCAAGCGGGGTCTTCGTCGGCGTCGAGTGAGAAACCGGGCTCCGCGATGACCGTCGAGCCCTGGGCATGTGCAAGCGCGCGGATCTCGTCGAGAGCGACGTCGACGCGCGTGGGGTTGATGTGCGAACTCCCGCCGCCCTGGTAGCGCGGCTGCGTGGCGAACGCCCCGACGACGGCGATCCTCGAGCCCGTGGGCAACGGCAGGACGCCGTCGTTCTTCAGCAGGACGATCGACTCGGCCGCCGCGCGCCGGGCCACGGCATGGTGTCCTTCGACGTCGAGTTGTCCAGTCGCCTCATGCGGGAGCATGGTGAGCTCCAGCACGCGGCGGACGGACGCGTCGACGAGCGCCTCATCGAGTCGGCCCTCACGCACCGCCGCGACGATCTGAGCGTCGGTGCTGCCGTCGCCGCCCGGCATCTCAAGATCCATGCCGGCCCTCACACTGTCGACACGGTCGCTGACGGCCCCCCAATCCGAGACCACGGCACCGCCGAACCCCCAGTCGCCGCGGAGGACGTCGGTCAGTAGCCACGGGTCGCGCGATGCGTAGACGCCGTTGATCTTGTTGTACGAGCACATCACCGTCGAAGGCGCCGCATCGATGACGACGCGCTCGAACGCGGGGAGATAGACCTCGCGCAGCGTGCGCTCGTCGACATCAGCACTGACGCGCATGCGCTCGGTCTCCTGATTGTTGACCGCGAAGTGCTTCACTGACGCACCTGGTCCGGCCGCTTGAAGCCCTGTCACGTGCGCAGCCCCAAGAACCCCCGAGAGGTGCGGGTCCTCCGAGTAGTACTCGAAGTTGCGACCACACAGCGGGGAGCGCTTGATGTTGACACCCGGTCCGAGCACGACGGAGACGCCAAAGGCGACGCCCTCCTCGCCGACCGCGCCACCCACGGTGCGTGCCAGGTCGCGGTCCCAGCTGGAACCAATGGCAACCGCCGGCGGGAAGCAGGTCGACGGCAAGCTGTCGTGGATGCCGAGGTGATCGGCATCGCCAGCTTGGCGACGGATGCCATGCGGCCCATCGGTGAGGACCACCGAGGCGACGCCTGCCTCGGCGATCTCTTTCGTCGACCAGAAGTCACGTCCCGACAGGAGCGAGGCCTTCTGCTCGAGAGTCAGCTGCGAGATATCGATGGTCATGCGGAGGCTCCTTCGGAAACGCGGGCGAGGGCAGCGGCGAGGTCGTCACGGAGGTCGTCTGACGCGCCGGGCACGTATCCGAGCATCGTGTTGACCGTCATGAACGCCGCTTCCGGGGCTGAGCCGTCGAGAGGCACCCCGGGGAAGTGGATGGCGAACGCGTCGGAGAACGCACGCCAGGCGGCGGGATCCTCAGCGATCTCTTTCAGCGTGGAGTCGAGGCCGTAGCTGCTGACGCCTGCGGCCGGGACATCGTAGGTCCAGCGGTGGGCACCTGGTCCGATCTCGTGCCTCTCGGCGTCGGGGTGCAGCGGCAGAAGGACCTCGGCCACGGTGCCATCGGGGACCTTCACGGCGACGGTCATGGTCTGCTGCTGGAGTTCCCACGACACCAACACCTCGCCCGTGCTCACGAGGTGCCGCAACTCCGCCGAAGTGAGACCGCCGCCGATCAGCGGGGCGATCCTTATGCGGGTGTAGCCCGGCTCGAGCGCGGTGAGGCCGCCGATGGTGCGGTGCATCCAGTCGACCACCGCACCAAGAGCGTAGTGGTTGAGCGAGGTCATGCCCGAGGGGTTGACGGTGCCGTCCGGACGCACCGAGTCCCAGCGCTCCCAGATGGTGGTCGCCCCCATGGTGACGGGATACAGGAACGATGGGCATCCCGTTTCCATCAGGAGCAGGTACGCCTCGTTGAGGTGCCCGGTGCTGGAGAGCGCGTCGGTCACGAGAGGAGTGCCGGCGAAGCCCGTCGAGATGCGGTAGCCGGCCTTCGCGACGAGGCGCGCGAGCAGGTCACCCGCGTGGGACCGTTGATCCTCATCGAGGATGCCGAACGCGATGGCGAGTGCGTATCCGGTGACCGTCTCACCAGAGACGCGACCGGTCTCGGTGACGTACTCGCGGCGAAACGCCGCGCTCACTCTCTCGGCGAGGGCGGCGAACTCGGCGCCGTCCTGGTCGCGACCGAGCAGCCTCGCCGTCTCGGCCATCTCGCGGGTGGTCTTGCAGAGGTAGGCAGAGGCGACCAAGTGCCGATCGGTCTTGCCTCCGGCGGGATTGTCGTTCGGGGCAGCGGGGTCGAGCCAGTCGCCGTACTGGAAGCCGGTGCTCCACAGTCCGTCCTCATCGAGGAGACCTGCGACCTGACGGATGAAGGTCGTCATCGACTCGTAGGCCTCGGCGAGGATGCCCGCGTCGCCGTACTCCCGGTACAGCGCCCACGGCAGGCTTACGGCGACGTCACTCCACAGCGCGGTGGGCGACGAGGGCGTGGAGAGCACATCGGGCACAACCCAGGGCACGAAGCCCGCTGCCTTCTGCTCGAGCGCGAGGTCACGCAGCCACGAACCCAACACTCCTCGGACGTCGTAGAGGAACGCCGCCGTGGGGGCGAAGGCGTTGATGTCGCCCGTCCATCCCAGGCGCTCATCGCGCTGCGGACAGTCGGTGGGGACACCAACGAAGTTGTCACGCATCGACCAGACGGCATTGGAATGCAGTTGGTTCAGCAGGGGGTCGGAGGTGCGCAGCCAGCCCGTGCGACGCATGTCGGAGTGGGTGACCACGGCCCGGACATCCGCGGGGCTGATGTCGCCCGGCCACCCGTGCACCTCGACGTAGCGGAATCCGTGGAAGGTGAACCGCGGTTCCCACACCTCCTGGCCCGCACCGCCGGCGATGAAGCGGTCGGTGGCCTTCGCTCCGCGCAGCGTCTCAGTATCGATCTCGCCGGCAACCATGACCTCCGCGTGGCGCAGGGTGATGACGGTGCCTGCCGGGGCGGTCACTGTGAGCCGCACACGGCCCGACAGGTTCTGCCCGAAGTCCACGACAGTCTTGCCGGCCGGGGTCGTGAGGATCCCGACGGGGGCGAGTTCCTCGACGCGACGGATCGGCTCGGCGGGCGAATCGGTGAGGGCGTCGAGCGGCCAGTCCACGATCTCGACGTCTCCCCAGGTCGAGTCGTCGAATCCCGGCGCATCCCACCCCGTCTGCTCGAGTCGGGCGTCGAACGTCTCGCCATCGTAAATGCCGTTGTCCCGGACGCCACCGGTTCCCGCACGGAAGGCCTCGTCGCTGGCGATGACCTCGGTGCGGTCACCGTAGGCAAGGACGAGTTCTGCGTACAGAGCAGGCCGCTGTGCATAGTGGTTGCGCTTGTTCTCCAGCCCAAGACGGCCGAGCGCCCATCCCTCCCCGACGATGGCGCCGAGCACGTTCTCGCCGAGGCGGAGGTCACCGGTGACGTCATACTCGCCCACCACGAGACGGTGTCGGTAGGAGGTCCAGCCGGGGGCCAGAACCTCGTCGCCAATCACGGCGCCGTTGAGGTGAGCCTCGACGACGCCCAGCGCGGTGATGCGCAGCGTCGCCCGGTCAGGCAGTTCGGCCACGTCGAATGAGCGGCGAAGATAGGCGGCTGGCTCTCCCTGTGCGCCTGTGGAGGTGCTGGGCGAAACGAAGCGGCTGCGCTGGTCGATGGTCATGCGGAATCTCCTTAGTGGATCAGCGGACAGAGCGGATGCGGAGAACGACGAGGCCGCCACACACGGTGCAGGCCGCGGCGATGAGGTAAAGCAGCAGATAGTTCTTCTCCCCCGCCGCGCTGACCCCGAGGGCTAGGAACATGGGTGCGACCAGCGGCGCGACAGCCTGAGGGATCGAGGTGGCGAAACCGATGATGCTCATGAAGCGTCCGGCGTCCGTGCCGCGTTCCGGCAGCACATCGAGCAGCAGTGCCTGGTCGATAGCGGAGAACATGCCGATGCCCAACGACCCGAGGAGGGATCCGACCACCAGCATGGGGAGGTCGCCGGCGAAGGCCATCACCACCGCGCCTGCGCCGAAGATCAAACCCGACGAAAGGACGAAGACGCGCCGGCGGCGCAACCGGTCGGACAGGAATCCTCCGCCGAGCGCACCCAGCGTGACCGCGAAGATCCCGCCCAGCGAGAGGATCGCGATCGTCCCAGCGACCTCCGTCACCGAGACCCCGAGCCGCGAGGCGAAGAAGAATGCGGTGAACGTCGTGTTGAGGGTGAGCCCGAAGTAGAAGAAGAATCGACCCAGCCAGTTCCAGGCGTAATCGGGGTACTGGCGAGGGTCGAAGATGAGCTTGCTCAAGAACGTGCGGATACTCAGGTCCTCGGGGAACTCCATGCCGCGCGAGTCGTCCTCATGCACAAACAGCACGAACAGCGAGACCAGAACCACGCCGACGGCACCGGGCACGAGGAACAGCAACAGGTTGTCGGCGGCCAGGATCCCGGCGATCCCGACCCCGATCACCGGGGCGATCTGGGTGGCGAACCCCGTCAGCCCCGCCACCCGGCCTCGCTGGCTCTCGGGGAGTCGGTCTGCGGTGGAGATCTGGAGGTTGCTGAGCACCTGCCCCCACCCGAGTTGGGCGAGAACCCACCCTGCGCCCAACACGATCACGTTGGGTGCTGTTGCCATCACGATCAGTGAGATGACCCCGAGAGCCATACCGCCGATCATGAACGGCCGCCGACGACCGATACGGCTGCGAGTCCGATCGCTCGCGATGCCGAGGAAGGGCCCCGCAAGCATGACGGCGAGCGCGCCGGCACCGGTGATGTACCCCAGGTACTCGTCCCGGCCAGGGGCAAGCTGGCTGAGCTTGATAGCGAGTGAGATCGCAAGCGGCGTGATGAAGGCCACGAACACGCCGAACTGCGCCAGAACCATCAACCAGATGTAGCGGCGTCCGACCTGCGTTTCGGGCGCCTCGACCTCCGCGCTCAGCAGACTGTCTGTCACGACCGGGGGCCTCGGTACCGGTTGCGGCAGCGGGGGGGCGGACGTTGGGTCTTGATCGGAGGGTGCGTTCATCGTTGAGACTCCTTTGTCAGGTGGAATGCAGGCACGCCATGAAACGATTCAGAATGCGATCGCCGCTAACTTGCGCGCGCAAGTGGGAGGCTACCAACGGCAACTTGCGCGCGCAAGTGCTACCGTCGAACCACTAGCGAACACAGAGAGGTGGCACCATGACGCCCCCCCGTCGCGCCACGGCGGCCGATGTGGCACGCTCGGTCGGCGTCTCACGTGCCACCGTCGGATACGTCCTCAACGACACTCCCGGCCAGACCATCTCCGCCACAACACGCGACAAAGTGATCGAGACCGCGCGCACGCTCGGCTACCGGCCCCGGGCCGCCGCGCAGGCACTGGCGACCGGGCGCACACACCTGGTCCTTCTGGTGTTACCGGATTGGCCCCAGGATTACAGCGTGCGACGCTACATCGAGGAAGCCACCCTCGTGCTTGACGAGGGAGGCTACACACTCGTCACCTGGGCCCCACACACCACGGGAAAGACGCGGCCACTGTGGCAGCAACTTGATCCCGATGTCGTCGTCGGCTTCGCACCCTTCTCCGAGTCCGATGTGGCATCGATGCGTCAGCACGGGATCCGTGCCATCTTCCCCGACGCAAGCGACACCCTGGCATCCGCCGACACCGCCGAGCAGGCCGGAACCCATGGCCCAGTGCTCCAGGTGGAGCACCTCCACGAGCTTGGCCATCGCCGCATCGCGATCGCGTCGACGTCCGACCCACGCCTGGCCGTGCTTGCGCAGCAGCGCGCCGATGTCGCCGCCCGCACCGCGGCTGCCTGCGGGATGGTCTGCTTGTCCTCGTGCGACGTCGATCGCCCCGATCTCGACAGGGCGAGCCTGGTCTCCGATTGGGTCGCTGACGGCGTGACCGGCGTCGTCGCCTACAACGACGAGATTGCTGCCCTCGTCGTCGGGGCGGCACTCACCGCGGGGCTGCGCATCCCCGAGCAACTCTCCGTCGTCGGCCACGACGACTCTCCCCTTGCGTCGCTCTTCGTTCCTTCGCTGACCAGCGTCCGCCTCGACGGCGCAGCGCTCGGGCGCCTGATCGCCGACCTGATCCTGGCCAAGCTCGACGGGCGCCGCCTCACCCGGGTCCCGACGGGCGCCTTCGAGACGCTCATCCCGCGCCATTCGACGAGCCGAACGGGATTGCTCCGCGACCGGTAGATACACCCCTCCAAGGGATTGGCCTGTTGACCTCCCCGAGAGGTCGACCAGC
>NZ_DAIOIA010000013.1:14767-36314 GCF_036744435.1 Propioniciclava sp.
CGCGCCTATCGACGGCCTCGGCAACCAGATCCCGGCGCCGGGAGGCGTCAGGGACTTCGTCCCCGCTGGGACGTGATGCATCCCGACCGTCTCTGGGCCACGCTGCTGCAGCCTCGACTGGAGACGGCCGAGACCGTCGCGCAGGAGGCGAGCACCTCCCTGACCCAGCGGTTGTCCTGAGCGGCGTGGCCGATGCGGCCTCTGCGCCTCAGACTCGTGGGCTCAGCTGGCCCGGAGAACTGCTCAGCGAAGCCCTTCACGGTGTGGCCCGCACCACCACCCACTAGAGCCCGAGCGGCTGGGTTGATGGGCGAACGGCACACCTCGCTTTTCACCGCTGAGCGTCGCACTTGGCCTGTTGGTCAAACGCCTCCAGGAGCGCGGTTGTGCGTTTGTCTCCCGTTGACCGAGCAGCGATATCCCGCGCGGTCTGCGCCTCAACGCACGGATCGGACGAGATGCTCTTTGCGCCGCCACCAAGCAGCCAGAGTACGAACAACATCGAAACGATAGCGCCGACCCACTTAGCCGTACCCGGAGCATAGCGAGTTGAAGATCCGCAGACCTTGGCCACGACGCGAACCAAGGTCGCAGCGGCGGCGTCCACCTGGCTCAGCCCCAGCTTGACCTCGACGACGACCCAGCGGCCGTCGGACGCCTCGCCCACTGCGTCGATCTCGTCGCGGGCCTTGGCGTCGCGGTATTGGAACACGCCGCGGGCGCTCATGGCTTGGGCGTAAACGCGCGGACCGGTCTACCTACGCTGCCGAGTCGACTTTCTGCACGCACTCGGTGAACGTCAGCGGGTTGGACGATCGGTCGACGAGACGTAGGAGAGATCGCCCCGGGTCAACCGCTGGGTGAAGTAGGCGCCCTCAAGGTGGTCCGGCACGCGGCCAGGACAGTGGAGACGGGCGGCCCCGAGATGCCGTGGGCTGCGGTCGAGAAGGCCGGCCTGCGGTTCGTTGTCGTACACGTACATCAGCTCGGAGGCACCGGCAGCATCGTTAGGACAGAGGGTCGCCGATCTGCTCGTGCTGCTGCTCTCCGCGGTGCACAGGTATACGTGTAGCGACCAGAACGACTGGCGGATGACGACGAAGCACCGTACTGGACCGGTATCGCTGCGTCTGGAGTCGGGGACCGGGGTGATGGCCCCTTCCCACAGCCCCTCGATTCTCGGCCGGTTGTGTGTTCGCAGGAACACTCCCCACTTCCAGACCCACTTGCCCCACGCCACAACGGCGAATGCGGCGACAGCGGGCGTCCAGGTGATGACCGTCGAGAACCAGCCGGGGGTCAGCACCCCTGAGAGCCACAGGATCACCGAGAACGCGACCCCGACAATCGCCACAGCCCTACGGACCAGGGTGTCCGGTCGGGCAGCCATCAGCTGGCTCCGAACCCGAACATGCTCTGTGTGGCGAGGACCAGTTGGCCGCACTCGGCTGCCGTCCAGTTCTTGTGTCCGCGAAAGAGCCACGTGAGTCGGTTGGGTTCCTCCATCGTGTCGTGGTCGTTCCGGAGCCGATGCGCGAGGTAGTCGAGGGTGGCGTCGAACCCTTGTCCAGGTCGCCGTAGGCGAGGATGTGGTCGGGCACGTTGTAGACCAGGCATTCCATCAGGTAGGAGGCCAGCGGGGCCATTCTCTGCTCCGAGACGAGCCAGTTCTCGGAACGCTTCAGCGCTCGGACGAACCGCTTGTAGCGGTGCCCGGTCGCTTCGTTCTTGGTCACACCGTTCGTGTACTGCTGCTGGGGCCAGTTGACGACCTTGTCGCTGCCGTCCTTCGGGAACACACACGAACCGACGTGGGCGACGCTCCGATCTGATGCGTCGAAGCGCCGATAGTCGAAACAGGGCACGACATCGGCGCTCGGCCGGCTGCCCTTCACCTCCCGGAAGGTTGATCGCGATGTTGCCGGAGAGATCCACTGCAGCCGCGCCGTGGTGGTCGACCATTGCCTTTTCCACGGCGCTCCTCCAGGTCGCGGGCCGCCACCCGCCGGAATGGGGCGTGCCATCCTTGAACGGAGCCTGGCAGTTGAAGAAGTCGAAGTAGAAGCACTCCGTGAGTTCGACGACGACGTCGACGTCGCTGTCGCTCCTGACGTTCGTCGAGTTCCGGTAGCTGCCCTTGGTGTAGACGGTGTACTCGGCCGACCCGGGGATGTCCGACGCTTCGATCGCGGCCCGAACCATGCGCTCCGCCCGCTCCTGCTGCAGCTTCTCGGTGTCACTCGACGGCTTGATCCAGAAAGACAGCAACTCGTTGCGCTCCAACTTGTTTACGGACTTCACGCTATCGGTCACCTCGGACAAACCCAGGCACTACTGGGCCGCCACGACGGACCTGCGGAGATACCGACGGTGGGAAATCCCGACAGGGCCACAGGACACTGTGAGGTCAGTCCGCAACGGGCGCAATCAGGCACTTCCGCAAACGGCCCCCACTAGCGGCGGAGTTGTTGGGCGTAGGCGTCGAGGATCTCGAGGGTCCCGTCGTGCTGGTAGACCCGGTTTCGCTTCAGGCCGGTTCGCTCGACGAGTACACCCGCTCGGGTGAGCTGGTCGAGTGCGCGCTGTGCGGTCACGTCACTCATTCCCAACTGGCTCGTCAAGAACCGTGCGTTGATCACCGGATGGGCGACGAGGTGAGGAAGCACGGTCCAGCCGGCGGCGTCTTTCCGGAGCCCGGCAAGCTGCTGTCGCGCTTGATCAACCTGAGCGGCCAGATCGTCGACCAGCTGCGCACCTGACCTGGCTGCGAATAGCGACGCGTCAGCGAACGCCGCAATGATCGGCCCCGCATCGCCCGACCGGAAGTCACCCAGAGCAGCGAAGTAGGGCTCAACGTCGCGCAGCAGACCGGCCGAGATCGGTGCAGTCGTGGACCTGAGTACCCCAGCCGCGGCGAGCATGGCATGGACGAGAGCTCGCCCCGTCCTGCCGTTGCCATCCACGAAGGGGTGGACTGTTTCGAACTGCGCATGAGCAATCGCCACGTGGGCGACGACGGGGATGTCCCGGCGTCGCAGGAAGCTGACCAGATCTGCCATTGCTGCCGGCACCAGCTCTGGCTGCGGAGCAACGTGAGCGGCACCGCGCGGTGTGATCGCCGACGAACCCACCCAGACGAGCCGGTCGCGGTACTTCCCAGCGTGCTCCTCCCACCCCTGCTGGCCGGATAGCAACTCCCGGTGCATCGCCAGGATCGAGTCCTCGTCAAGCCGACCGGACAGCGCCAGCGCCGCTTCCATCGTCCGCACGTTGGCGGTGACCAGGCGGGCGTTGTCGGACTTGGCTTGGCCGAGCTCGGCCAGAGCAAGCTGCCTGGCGCCGACCGTAAGGTTCTCGATCTGCGAGCTGGAGGCAGACTCGGTTCGAAGCAGGATGCTGCTCATCGGCCCGAGACCAGGATTGCCCGCACCCAGGACCAGACGCGCATGCTGGTCGAACTGCACCAGCGCAGCCTCGGCCTCGGCGACCTCCGCAGCCAGACCGGAGGGATGCTGTGGGATGTAGTCGACGATGGGTGGAGTGATGGTCGATCGATATGGACCGTTTGCCGCGGCGATCGCTGCTCGAGAGGCGTAGGCCTCATCAGCGTGCCAGAAATGCTCGGCGTGGCCGAGCTCGGGGAATGCAACGAACGGAAGCAACACACCCTCCTTACTAACACCTCGATTGTAGTCGTTAGTAAGGAGCGTGTGCAGGGTACGCGAGAGCGCGCTCATCACGGCGAAACGACCCAGCCGTCCTCCAACACCGGTCGCAGCGCCCGCCACGCGGTCAGTGCTCCAGATCGCGTCCGGGCATCCCCTGGCGCTCGTGCTCGGCCAGCTCATAGAGGAGGCGCTTGCGCCTGAAGTCCTGCACGGCGCCGTGCGTAACGGCCGCCCACTTCTCGAACCGCGACCCCTGGAGGATCGTCTGGTCGCCGGTCCTGAACTGGGCCTCCGCGAACGCCAAGGCCTCGGCCTCCAATCCCTTTCTGCGAAGGAACCGAACGGTGACGTCGGCCATCGCGCGCAGCATGTTCCGGTCTGAAGGAACCTCGCCGGCAGCTTCCTCAGACTGCCGAACGCCCGCCTGCTCATCCCCTGCTCCCTTCCGGCACGACATGCCAGCTGCGTGCCAGATGTCTGGCACGAAATGGCCCGATCTGGGTCCATTTGGCGAAACCCCCGAACATGACAAAAGGCCCCGTGACTAGGTGTTTTGCCTAGTCACGGGGCCTCTCAATACCGTGCGCGAGAGAGGAGTTGAACCTCCACGTCCTTTCGGACACACGGACCTGAACCGTGCGCGTCTGCCATTCCGCCACTCGCGCTTAGTCCCCTTGCGGGAACAGCCCAACCAGACTAGCACGCAGAAGCGGTTGCGCCTATTCGGGCTGCTGTGGCGGCGTCTGGGCTTGTCGGAGGCCACTGCGCGACGGCCACTCGGACGCGGCGTCAGGGCCGGGCGATAGATTGGGGAACCCACGGCCCCGAACCGGGAGGAACGCGTGACCCAGAACACTGCGGTACACCCCACCGACACCGACGCGGACGGACCATCGGCAGCGTCGGACATCCCGGCGCACCAGCACCAGCACCTGCCCTCAGCCGGACGCCGCACCCCGGTGTCGACCTACCGGCTCCAACTGGGTCCCGACCTCACGTTCGACCAGGCCATCGAGCACCTGGGCTACCTCGACGACCTGGGCGTCACCGACCTGTACCTGAGCCCGATCCTGCAGGCCGCCCCCGGCAGCACGCACGGCTACGACGTCGTCGACCATGCCGCGATCTCGGTGCCGATGGGCGGGCGCGACGGGTTCGAGCGGCTCGCCGCCGCGGCGCATGCCCGCGACATGGGCGTCATCGTCGACGTGGTCCCCAACCACATGGGCGTCCCGACGCCGATCTACCACAACCGTGCCCTGTGGTCCGTGCTCAAGGACGGGCCCGCTTCCCCGTACGCGGCCTGGTTCGACGGCACCGACGACGGCGCCGCGGGCGGCATCCTGATGCCGGTGCTCGGGGCCCGGATCGGAACCGTGCTGGCCAACGGCGAGATCACGCTGCAGCGCCGCGTCATCCCCGGCCTGGAAGACGAGGGCGAGCAGCCCGTGCTGGTCTATTACGACCACGTGTTCCCCGTCCGGGCGGGCACCGAGAACCTGCCGCTGCCGCTGTGCGTGCAGGAGCAGCATTACCGGCTGGCCTACTGGAAGGTGGCCGACGAGGAACTGAACTTCCGCCGCTTCTTCGACGTCGACACCCTGGCTGCGGTCCGCGTCGAGGACCCCGACGTGTTCGACGCCACCCACGCGCTGCTGCTGGAACTGTTCCACGCCGGCCACATCGACGCCTTCCGCATCGACCACCCCGACGGGCTGGCCGACCCACGCGGCTATCTGCGCCGCCTCTCCATGGCGACCGGCGGCGCATGGATCGCCGCCGAGAAGATCCTCGAGGGTTCCGAGGACCTGCCCGACGACTGGCCCGTCGCCGGCACCACCGGGTACGACGCCGCCTGGCGGATCTCCGCGCTGCACTGCGACCCCAACGGCGCCCCCGACCTGGGCAACATCGCCCACGCCATCACCGGCGACATCCCCGGCTCCCTGCCCGAGGCCATCACCACAGCCAAACGCGAGATCGCGACCACCTCGTTGTTCGCCGAGGTGCACCGGCTGGCGACGCTCGCCGACGCCATCTGCCGCGACGACATCATGCTGCGCGACCACACGTTCTCCTGGATCCGCTCCTGCCTCACCGAGATGATCGTCGCCCTCGACCGCTACCGGGCCTACATCGTCCCCGGTGAACCCGCCCCCGTCGACGAAATCGACATCATCGAACACGCCGCCCTCAAGGCACGCGCTGCCCTGGACCCCGAACTCCACGAAACCCTCGAGGTCGTGGTCGACCTGCTGCTCGGACGCGAGGTCGGCGTCGAGGGTCACACCCAGCGTGCCCAGCGCGACGAACTGATCATCCGGTTCCAGCAGGTGTGCGGCGCCGTGATGGCCAAGGGTGTGGAGGACACCGCCTTCTATCGCTGGACGCAACTGGTGTCCCTCAACGAGGTCGGTGGCGACCCGGGCGCCTGGAGCATCAACTCCGACGAGTTCCACCAGTGGGTCTCGGCGATGGCCACCGCATGGCCCGCCACCATGACGTGCGGCACCACCCACGACACCAAACGCTCCGAAGACGTCCGCTCCCGGATCGGCGTGCTCTCGCAGTACTCCTCCGAGTGGCGGGCCCTGCTGACGAAGCTCCACCCCTACGCGTCGGGTCTGGAAGGGCACACCGAGAACCTGCTGTGGCAGACGCTGGCCGGGACGTGGACCGAGGCCGGGCCCATCGAACGCAGCCGCCTGGAGCGCTACCTGCTCAAGGCGTCCCGGGAACAGAAGCTGTGGACCTCCTGGACGCACAACGACACCGAGGGCGAGGCGGCGCTGTCCGCGTTCGTGGAGCGGCTCTACGCCGACGCCGACATCATGGGCGCCTTCGCCGACTGGTACGAGTTCACCGCCGACTCGGTGCGCACCTCCGTGCTGTCCCGCAAGGCCATCCAGTTGACCTGCCTGGGCGTCGCGGACACCTATCAGAGTTGCGAGACGCTGCAGAACTACCTGGTCGACCCCGACAACCGCTCCGCCGTCGACTTCACCCACCTGGCGGTGACGGCGTCCGCCCTGGACACCCGCAACCCGCGGACCCTGGCCGAGGAGAAGCTCCACCTCACCCGCGCGATCCTGCGGCTGCGGCGCCGCCGCCCGGACGCCTTCGTCGGGGCGCAGGCCACCTACCGGCCGCTGCCGAGCAGCACCGGCCACGCCGTCTGCTTCGCCCGCGGCGAGGACCCTCAGGTCGTGACGGTCGCCGCCCGCCTCCACCGCGTCATCGAGAACCAGCACGGGTTCACCGAGCACAGCGTCGTCCTGCCGGGCGGACGCTGGCGCGACGTGCTGAGCGGGTCGGAGTTCGACGGCGGCTCCGCGCTGATCGCCGACCTGCTGGAGCACTATCCGGCGGCCGTCCTGGAGAAGGTCGCCAGCCCCCAGGGCCCAGAGATTCAGATTCCGCTGTTCCGCCCCGGCGTTCGTCACCAGCCCACCCCGACCGAACACCGCGGTGAGGACGCCGAGGTCACCGGCCTGCTGGGCTGGCTGACCAAGCGGTTCTTCGACAAGCACGACGACGGGCAAACCCATGGCTGAGTCCCCGGCATCTCGAACGCTGCCGCTCGCCGTGTGGGCGCCGACCGCGACGACCCTGCGCGCAGTCCTGCCCGCAGGCAAGGATGACGGCCCCGACGCCTGGGTGTCACTCACCCGCGACGACGCCGGGGTCTGGCACGGCGAACTTCCCGCCGACACCGACTATCTGTTCGCCGTCGACGATCAGGCGCCGCGGCCCGACCCGCGCAGCCCCCGCCAGCCCCACGGGATCCACGGCCCCAGCCGCACCTTCGACGCTGGCGCCTTCGCCTGGACCGACGCCGGCTGGCGGGGCCGCGACGTGCTCGGCGGGGTGCTGTACGAGATCCACGTGGGAACCTTCACCCCCGAGGGCACCCTGGACGCCGCCATCGGACGCCTCGACTACCTCGCCACCCTCGGCATCGACACCGTCGAACTGATGCCGATCGTGCCGTTCCCCGGCGATCGCGGCTGGGGCTACGACGGCGTCAGCCTGTACGCCGTCCACGAGGCCTACGGAGGCCCGGCCGCCCTGCAGCGGTTCGTGGACGCCGCCCACGCCCGCGGCCTCGCCGTCTGTCTGGACGTGGTGTACAACCACTTCGGCCCCGACGGGAACTACGCCCCCGTCTTCGGCCCCTACTTCACCGACAAGCACTCCACCCCGTGGGGGTCGGCGATCAACCTCGACGACGAGCACGCCGACGGGGTGCGCGCGTTCATCGTCGACAACGCGGTGCGGTGGCTGCGCGACTTCCACGTCGACGCGCTCCGGCTGGACGCCGTCCACGCCCTGGTCGACGACTCCCCCCGGCACATCCTCGCCGAACTGTCCGACGCCGTCGCCGCGTTCACCCAAGCCAGCGGCCGGGTCGCGACGCTGATCGCCGAGTCCGACGAGAACCAGGTCACGACGATCACCCCCACCGCCGACGGCGGACGCGGCATGGACGGCCAGTGGGCCGACGACGTCCACCACGCCCTGCACGCCTGGCTGACCGGGGAGCGGTTCGGCTACTACGTCGACTTCGGCAGCGAGGAGACGCTCGCGCACGCCTTCGAGCACGTGTTCGTCCACGACGGCACGTTCTCGACGTTCCGGAACCGGACGTGGGGCGCCCCCGTTCCCGACGACGTCGAACGGACGCGGTTCGTCGTCTTCGACCAGAACCACGACCAGGTTGGCAACCGCGGGTTGGGTGACCGCCCCTCCGCGAGGTTGGCTCCCGCCCAGGTGGCGGGCGGGGCGGCACTGCTGCTGCTGTCCCCGTTCACCCCGCTGCTGTTCCAGGGCGAGGAGTGGGGGACGCAACGGCCCTTCCTGTTCTTCACCGACCACTCCGCCGAACTGGGCGCGGCCGTGACCCGGGGTCGGCGCGCGGAGTTCGCGACCCACGGCTGGGCCGAGTTGTACGGGCCCGACGTCACGATCCCCGACCCGCAGGCCCTCGACACATTCGCGGCCTCCCGGCTGGACTGGGACGAGCCCACCAGCCCCGCCCACGCCCCCCTCCTGGGCTGGTACCGGACCCTGCTGCGGCTACGCCGGGAGCACCTGGGCGAGGCACGGCAGGAGTTCTCGACAGCGCACGGCACGGGGTGGTTCTCGTTCCGCAACGGGCCGCTGCGGGTGACGGTCGCCGCACATGCCGACACGACCGTGCCCGCGGCGGGGTCCCTGGTCGCCGCGTTCGGCTCCGTCGAGCAGGCACCGGGGGCGATCCGATTGATCTGTCCCGCCGTGGCAGTCACCCTGGAGTAAGGTCGTCAGCCTGGACAGGCGTCACACGCTCGCCATCACGTGCAA
The DNA here is from genome assembly GCF_036744435.1 of Propioniciclava sp. NCBI lineage: Bacteria > Bacillati > Actinomycetota > Actinomycetes > Propionibacteriales > Propionibacteriaceae > Propioniciclava > Propioniciclava sp. The sequence goes on from NZ_DAIOIA010000013.1 coordinate 23,779, forward strand.
AAAGCGCCGGGACTTTTCGGCACCAAGCTAGGCTGGAACGGGCCCGCAACCGCTGTGGGCGCACAACATCTGGGCGAAGGAGGGACTCGTGGGCGTATTCGACAACCTGGAACGCAAGTTGGAGGGCGTCGTCAACGGCGCTTTCGCCCGCGCGTTCAAAGGGGATGTCCAGCCCGTCGAGATCACGGCCCGCCTCCAGAAGGAGTTGGACGCCGAGGCGAGGATGCTCTCGCGGGATCGCAAACTCGTCCCCAACGACTTCACGATCGGGTTGTCCAGCCACGACTACGACCGCCTCGTCCCCTACAGCCGCACCCTGAACCAAGACATCATTCCCCAACTGCGGGAGTACGCCGCGAACGCGGGCTACATCTTCAACGGCCCCGTCACCATCGCCTACGAGCAGGACGCGGACTTGCCACTCGGCCGGTTCACCGTCCTCAGCCAGGCGGTCGCCGCCGCGGCGACCCCGGCCACCACCACGTCGATCCGCCGTGCCTCGCTCGTGCTGGAGGTCAACGGCATCCGACATCCGCTGGCTGAGCCGGGGTTCACGCTCGGACGCGGCACGGACGCCGACGTACGCATCAACGATCCGGGCATCTCCCGGCTCCACGCCCGGATCAGCGTGCACGGCGCTCGCGACCCGCAGGTGACCATCGAAGACATGGGATCCACCAACGGCATCGTCGTCGACGGCCGACGCGTCCAGTCGGCGTCGCTTCGGGAGGGCTCACGGATCGAACTGGGCAGCACCCGGATGCTGGTGAGGTCGCCGGTGAGCGATGTCTGAACTGCTCGTCTTCGCGCTCAAGTTCGCCTTCCTCGCGCTGCTGTGGGTCTTCATCCTGTTCACGGGCGCCGTGATCCGTTCCGACCTGTTCGGACGCCGGGTGCCCGCCGCGAAAGCGGAGGCGCCGCCGAAACCCCGTGCCGCGGAGCGGACCCGGCGCCGCGCGCGGGAGGCGTCGGCCGCGATCCCGACGACGCTGCGCATCACCCGCGGCAAGCAGGCCGGTCTGACGATGGCGCTGGGCGATCAGCTCAAGATCGGGCGCAGCGCCGACTGCCAACTCATCCTCGACGACGACTACGTCTCGACCCAGCACGCCCGCATCTATCGCAGCGGCACCGGCTACATCGTCGACGACCTGGGTTCGACCAACGGCACCTACCTCAACAACGAGCGGCTGAGCGGGCCGACCCGATTCACGCCCGCCGACACGCTGCGGATCGGGCGGACGCTGATCACCGTGGAGGCCTGAGTTCATGGCGCTGACGCTGAGTTACGACGCCCACTCCGAGATCGGGCTGGTCCGCACCAACAACCAGGATTCGGCGTACGTGTCGCCGACCATGCTGATGGTGGCCGACGGCATGGGGGGCGCCGCAGCCGGCGATCTGGCGTCCGCGATCGCGACCTGGGAGCTCGAACGGACCGACGCCGACCTGGACGCCAAGATCGCGGCGGCCCGCACCGAGCGAGAGGCCTCCGACGAGCCCTCCCTCGTCGGCGACGACGACCCGGGCGACGTGGTGGACGTGCTCACCGTGCTCGCCGGAACCCTCTCGCGGGCCAACGACCAGCTCATCGAGCGCGTCGAGGACGATCCGGCACTGGCGGGCATGGGCACCACCGTCTGCGGGTTCGTGCTCGCCGATCACCGCCTGGCCGTGGTCAACATCGGCGACTCGCGGGCCTACCTGGTGCGGGAGGGGCGGCTGCACCGAGTCACCCGCGACCACTCGTGGGTGCAGACCCTGGTCGACGAGGGCAAGATCACCGAAGACGAGGCGCTGGAGCATCCCCACAAGAACCTGGTGCTGAAGGTCCTCAACGGCTCCACCCAGCATGAGCCCGATCTGGGCTGGCTCGACATCCAGGCCGGGGACCGGCTGATGATCTGCTCCGATGGGCTGTGCGGCCTGGTCACCGACGCAGCCATGGCGCCCGTCCTCGCCGCCGGGAACGCCCGCACGCACACGATCGACGCACTGGTCGACCTGGCACACGCCGCTGGCGGCTACGACAACATCACCATCGTGCTGGCCGACGTCGAGGTCGACGGCCCGATCGGGACCCCGGAGGCGTTCGGCGCCGCCGACAACCTCGGCGGCCCCGACAACGTCGAGCACACCCTGAGCTTCGCGGTGACGGACGCCGACCCGGAGGGCGTTCACGAGCGCCCGATGACCGAGGAGGAGCGCTACGCGCTCAGCGGGCGGCGCAAACCGTCGGCCTGGCTGAAGATCGGGCTGGGAGTCCTCGTGCCCATTCTGGCGTTGGTGGGCGGCGGAACGGCCTGGTATCAGTACACGCAGACGCAACTGTTCATCGGCCCGGCCCAGGAGTATGTGGGCCTGTACCGGGGGGTTCCGGACCGGATCCTCGGTCAGAACCTCGCCACCTTGTTGCAGCGCGACGCCGAGACCCGCGTCGCCGACCTCCCCCCCTACTACGCCGAGCGCGTCAAGGCCACCATCTCGGTCGCCGATTCGGCGGCCGCCTCCTCCACGATGGCTGAACTACGCGACAAGGCCGCCCGCTGCGTCGCCCAGCGCGAGGCCCGGGCCAGGGCAACGGCCACCCCCACCCCCGTCCCCACCGATGGTGCGCCGCAACCCGACCCGTCCGCGTCGACCCCCGCGACGCCGGAGGTGAGCGTCACCCCCACCCCGTCGCCGAGCGTCACCTCGATCACCCCGCCCGAGGACTGCTGATGGCCGAGACGGTGGTGTACCGGCGGCGGACGGTGGTGTCCGCGCTGATGATGCTCTTCGCGCTCGGCCTGGGCTTCGGCGGCTACCTGATGGTGGGCCTCAATCAGAACGGCGCCCTCCCCGAGGGCTGGACGACGGCGCTTGCCGTCTGGATCGGGCTCGGCGGCGTCGCCTGGGGCGTCGTCCGCTGGCGGCTCCCCTACGCGGACCCGCTGCTGCTGCCGCTGGTGTTCCTGCTCAACGGGCTGGGCCTGTCGATGATCTACCGTCTCGACCAGGCCGACAGGCTCGCCAGCGCCAACCTGCAGATGATGTGGCTGGGCGCGTCCGTGGTCGTGTTCAGCGCCGTCGTGGTGCTGCTGCGCGACCACCGGATCCTGCAGCGCTACACCTACCTGTGGTTCGTCGCCGGATTCCTGCTGCTGCTGGCCCCCCTCGTCCCCGGCCTCGGCAAGGAGAACCACGGCGCCCGCATCTGGATCCAGGTGGGCGGGTTCAGCTTCCAGCCGGCCGAGATCGCCAAGATCGTGCTCTCGGTGGCGTTCGCTTCCTATCTGGTGGAGAAGCGGGACGTCCTCGCGACGGCCGGCCGCCGCTTCCTCGGCATCGACTTCCCGCGCGCCCGCGATCTTGGCCCCATCGGGGTGGTGTGGGTGTTCAGCCTCATCATCTTGGTGTTCGAAAAGGATCTGGGCACGACGCTGCTGTTCTTCGGGTTGTTCGTCGCCATGCTCTACGTCGCGACCGAGCGGCCAAGCTGGGCGATCCTCGGCGTCCTGCTCGTCGGAGCGCTGGGCGTCGTCGGCTACTCCATGTTCGATCACGTCCAAACCCGGTTCTCGTCGTGGCTCAACCCGTTCTCCGACTACGACAAGAACCTGCAGGTCATCAGCGCACAGTTCGGGTTCGCGTGGGGCGGGCTGTTCGGCACCGGCTGGGGGCTGGGCAGGCCCTACCTGACGCCGCTGTCGAAGAACGACTTCATCGGGGCTGCCCTCGGCGAGGAACTCGGGCTGTTCGGCCTGTGCGCCGTCATCATGCTGTTCGGCGTCATCGTCGCCCGCGTGCTGCGCGCCGCCCTCGGCTCGAACGAGCCCTTCGGGAAGTTGCTCGCCACCGGCCTCGCGTTCGCGTTCGCCCTGCAAGTGTTCATCATCACCGGCGGCATCACCCGGCTGCTGCCCCTCACCGGCCTGACGACGCCGTTCGTCTCCCAGGGAGGCAGTTCGCTGATCTCGAACTACATCCTGCTGGCGCTCATGCTGACCATCACCAATCAGGTCAGGCGGCCCCACGCGCAGGCACCCGAGGGCGAGTTCGCGTCCCTGTCGGCCGAGGCCACGCAGGCGATCCCGGCCGTGCGCACGACCTCGCCGGAATCGCCGCTGGGTAGCCCGCGGCCCGACCCGGCCGACTTCGGCGCCACCGAGCCGGTCGGCATGGATGATCCCACGGTGCCGCACCCGCTCGCCCCACCCGCACCTCGCCCCAGGGAGGGAGACCCCACATGAACGGCCCCATCCGCAAGGTCTCCGTCGTCGTCATGGTCATGTTCTTGGCCTTGATGCTCAACTCGACCTATTCCTACCTGTTCCGCACCGACTCGCTGAACGCCGACCCGGCGAACCGGCGGGTCCGGGACTCCCAGTTCGGCACCGACCGCGGCGACATCATGGTGGGCAACACCGCCATCGTCACCTCGACCGCGGTCGACGACCAGTACAAGTTCCAGCGCTCCTACACCCAAGGGACGCTGTACGCGCCGGTCACCGGCTACTACTCGTTCCTGTTCGGCGGTTCCGGCCTGGAGAAGTACTACAGCGCCCAACTGTCAGGAACCTCGGACTCGCAGTTCCTGCAGAACCTCGTCAACACCGCCACCGGCAGCCGGCCCAAGGGCGCCACGCTGGAGACCACCCTGGATGCCCGCGCGCAGCAGGCGGCCGCCCAGGCGCTCGGGAACCGCCCGGGAGCGGTGGTCGCGATCGACTACACGACCGGGGCCGTGAAGGCGCTGGTCTCCTCGCCCTCGTTCGATCCCAACACGCTGGCCAGCCACGACCTGGCCGCCACGCAGACCGCCTGGACGGCGCTCAACTCCGACTCCAGCAAGCCGCTCACCAACCGGGCCGCCCGGGAGATCTACCCGCCCGGGTCGACGTTCAAGCTGATCGTCAGCGCGGCCGCCCTCGAGTCCGGGATGACCCCGGACACGGAGGTGCCCTCACCTGCCAAGTTGACCCTGACCGGGTCCACCTACCAGATGTCGAACTCCTCCGGCTGCTCGGCCGACCCCACCTCTTTGCGGCAGGCGCTGCAGAACTCCTGCAACACAGCGTTCGCGAGCGTCGGCGGTCAACTGGGCGCCGACAAGCTGCGCGAGCAGGCCCAGAAGTTCGGCTTCGGCACCAAGCAACTGCCCGAACTCGACGGGGTGGCCAGCCGCTTCCCCGCGAACCCGGACGCCGCACAGACCCAGCTCAGCTCGATCGGCGGCTACGACGTGGCCGCCAGCCCGCTGCAGATGGCGATGGTCGCCGCCGGGATCGCCAACAACGGAGTGGTCATGGAGCCCTATCTCGTCAGCCGGGTCCGCGGCGCCGACCTCAACGTGATCAGCACCCGCAGTCCACGGCAGCTCTCGACGGCGATGTCGAGCAGCAATGCGCGCGCTCTGCAGGACATGATGGTCAACGTGGTGCAGAACGGCACCGGGCGCCGGGCGCAGATCAGCGGCGTCCGCGTCGGCGGCAAGACCGGAACAGCCAACACCGACGGTGACCGTGCCCCCTACGCTTGGTTCGTGGCGTTCGCCGACGACCCGGCCATCGCCGTAGCAGCCTTCGTGCAGGATGCCGGAGTGGATGGAAGCGAGATCTCGGGGGGTCGCTATGCTGCCCCGATCGCCCAAGCAGTGATCGAGTCGATGCGATGAGTGAGCAGCACGTACCGCGCCGGGCCAGGTTGGAGCCGGACGCCACCAGGGAGGACAGCATGACCGACCAGCCGAGAATCCTCGGCGGGCGCTATCGGATCGGCCGCGTGATCGGCCGAGGCGGCATGGCTTTGGTGAGCCAGGCCCGCGATCTGCGTCTGGGCCGCGATGTGGCCGTCAAGGAACTCAGGATCGACCTCGCCGGCGACCCGACCTTCCAGGAGCGGTTCCGTCGTGAGGCACAATCCGCCGCCGGGCTGAATCATCCCAACATCGTGGCGGTGTACGACACCGGCGAGGAACTCGATCCGCAAAGCCAGACCCATGTGCCCTTCATCGTGATGGAGCTCGTGGAGGGTCGTACCCTGCGAGACATCCTCCGCGAGGGTCGTCCGATCCTGCCGCAGCGCGCACTGGAGTTCACCGCAGGCGTCCTGGACGCCCTCGCCTACAGCCACAAGGCCGGCATCATCCACCGCGACATCAAGCCCGCGAACGTCATGCTGACGACGACGGGCATCGTCAAGGTGATGGACTTCGGCATCGCCCGCGCCGTCTCCGACACCTCCTCGACGATGACGCAGACCGCGGCCGTCATCGGGACAGCGCAGTACCTGTCGCCCGAGCAGGCACGCGGCGAGTCCGTCGATGCCCGCTCCGACCTCTACTCCACGGGCTGCCTGCTGTACGAACTGCTGGTCGGGCGTCCGCCGTTCCAGGGCGACTCGCCCGTCTCGGTGGCCTATCAGCATGTGCGGGAGCGTCCCGTTCCCCCGAGCCAGCTCGACCCGGAGGTCACCTCCGCGATGGACGCCGTCGTGCTGAAGGCGCTGGCGAAGAACCCCGACGACCGCTACCCCGACGCCAAGGCCATGCGCGATGACGTGACCCGGATCCTGGAAGGCCGCCCCGTGCTCGCCGGGCCGCCGCTGGCCGCCCCGGGGGTCACATCGGCCAACCAGCCGACCGAGGTGATGGCCACCATCGCCGCCCCCGCCGTCGCCGACGAACTCCCACCCGAGGACGACGACGCCGAGGACGCCGAGAAGCCGAAGAACCGGGCCCGCCTGTGGTGGACGATCGCGATCGTCGCGCTCGTGATCGTGGGCATCGTGGCGACCGTCTTCCTGATGCAGCAGCGCGACACCGGCCCCAAGCAGGTCCAGGTCCCCGCGCTGACGAACGAGACTCAGGCACAGGCCGAGTCCAGCCTGCAGGCGCTGGGGCTGACCCCCGTCGTGGAGACGTTCAACGGCGCCAACGACACCACGGTCGGCCGCGTCACGCAGACCGACCCGGTGGCCGGCACGACGGTGGATGAGGGCAGCAAGGTCACGCTACGCGTCAACGTGGGCCCGAAGATGATCCAGGTCCCGACGGGCCTGACCGGGTTGACGTTCGAGGAGGCCAAGCAGCGGCTGGTGGATGCCGGTTTCAACGCGGCCTCCATCACCCCGGTGGACGCCCAGGACGAGCCCAGCACCGCGAAGGCCGACTCGGTCGTCAAGGTCAGCCCCGCCGAGGGCACCCAGGCGGCGGCCACGGACATCATCACCTTGTCGGTGGCGACCGGCCGGGCGACGGTGCCGTATGTGCGCGGCATGACGTACGACAGCGCCGTCTCGGAGTTGCGAACGGCTGGCTTCACCAAGTTCACCCGCGAGGATCAGGTCTCGACCGACGCCAGCCTCAGCGCTGGCCAGGTGATCACGACGCGTCCGGCGGCCGACACCCGAGTCGACAAGACGGCCACCGTGACGATCATCGTCGCCAAGGACGCCCCGTCGCCTTCGCCGTCGCCCACGTCCAGTTCGCCGAGCGCCAGCCCCTCCTCCTCCCCGACCAGCACCCCGTGAGGGTGCCCCGGGGCGGTGCTGGACGCCGCCTCGGGCCCGCTGGCGCCCTGGGGAACAATGGGGGCATGGCAAGGATCCTGGTCGTCGACAACTACGACTCGTTCGTGTGGAACATCGTGAGCTACCTGGCACAGATCGGCGCCGAGGTGGACGTCTGGCGCAACGACGATCCTCGCTTCGACGCGGCCGACTTCGCCGACCCGTTCGACGGGATCCTGCTCTCCCCCGGCCCCGGCACCCCGGAAGCCGCCGGAGTGTGCATCGACCTGGTGCGGGGGCGTGCCGGGGAGGTCCCGATCTTCGGGGTGTGCTTGGGCCTGCAGTCGATCGCCGTAGCCTACGGCGGTGTTGTGGGGCGAGCCCCCGAACTGCTGCATGGCAAGACGTCGCAGGTCTTCCACGACGGTCGCGGGGTGTTCACCGGGCTGCCCTCCCCCTTCACCGCGACCCGCTACCACTCGCTCGCGCTGGACCCCGATACGGTGCCCGACGCGCTGGAGGTGTCTGCCTGGACGCAGTCCGGGATCATCATGGCGATCCGGCACCGTGAACTGCCCGTCGAGAGCGTCCAGTTCCATCCCGAGTCGGTACTCACCCAAGGCGGCTATCAGATGCTGGCGAACTGGCTGGCCGTGTGCGGCGACGCCGGGGCTCCCGCCCGCGCCGCCGACCTGGCACCGCTGATGGCGGTCGTGGAGGCCTGAGGCCGACGCCGTTACCGCTGGGCGACGGCTTTGACGAAGGTCGCCGGGCCGGTGTAGGCGGGCATCTCCGTGCGTGCCTGCCGGGTCACGTCGTAGCCGAGCCGGTAGGCGTCCACGTACTGCCGGTACACGCGCAGGTAGTCGCTGTCGCGCAGTCCCTGTTCGAGGCGCGCGTGATCGCCGATCGCCGTGATGATGTAGGGCGGTGCGTAGGGGACCCCATGGACGACGACCGTGTTGCCCACGCACTTGATGCCAGTGCGCGACCCGACGCGCTGCCCCTGCACCGTCATCGCCTCAGCCCCGGACGCCCACAGCGCGTTCACGACGGCCTGGATGTCTTGCTGGTGCACGACCAGGAGGTCCTCGTCGACGCCCGCGGGCTGCACGGTCGCGGGCGCGTCGGTGAGGGTGACGGTGACCGACGGCCCGGCCACCGGGGTGGCGGCCGCGATCTCGGCGGCCGCCTGGAGTTCGGTCACGCTGGGCCCCTGAGCCGCCCCGGTGCGCGCCTGGGTGAGGTTGTCGACCTCGTCGCGGAGGGCGGCCGCCTGCTTGCGCAACGCGTCGGCGCGGTCGGTCTCGGCGCGGACCAGCCCGATGAGTTCGGTGGTGCGGGCGGGACGCAGATCGTTGCCGCGGGATGCGGTCGCCCCGATCGCCATCATCAACCCGGCGAGGACGCACACGGCGGCAGTGGCGATCCTCTTGGGCGATGCCGACTCGCGCGCGGCGGCGCGTGCCCGTTCCAGGACCTCGCGCGCGCTCATGGCACCCACCCTATGCGTCCGAGGTCGGTGCCGCGCTTCCGCGCATCCCCCCGGACGGCGACGGGCGTGGGGGCTCCGCCCGGCGGCGTTGGTAGGCTTGGCCCGTTCTGTGAGTGTTGTTCGACGAGTGGAGTGGTTCGGTGGCCGAGGAGAAGAGCCCGGAAGATGCCGCAAGGTCTGGCAACCCGAGCGTCGCAGCCAAGGGGCGGGCCGCCAAGGCCAGCAAGGCGAAGTCCGGCAAGGGCACCAAGAAGAACAAGCTCACCACCGGGCGTGCGTGGGTCGTCCCGACCTTCCTGACGCTCCTGCTGCTCGGCGTCGCCTGGCTGGTGGTCTGGTACCTGACCACGTCGACGGGCATCACGGTGCCGGTGATGACCGGCCTCGGCAACTGGAACATGCTGATCGCCATGGTCTTGATGGGCGCCTCGTTCGGCGTCGCGACCCTCTGGAAGTAGCGCCGGGCCGCACGCGGGACGCCCGGGCCACCGCGCTGGACGGTGCCCGGACGGTTGCGTCCTGCCTCAGCCCTGCGGCTTGAGCAGCGGGAACAGGATGGTCTCGCGGATCCCCTTGTTGGTGAACAGCATGACCACCCGGTCGACCCCCATGCCCATGCCACCCATCGGCGGGGCGCCGAACTCGAGCGCATTGAGGAAGTCCTCGTCCAACTGCATCGCCTCAGGGTCCCCCTTGGCCGCCAGCAGGGACTGCTCGGTGAAGCGTTCGCGCTGGATCACCGGATCGATCAGCTCGCTGAAGCCGGTGCCACGCTCCATGCCGCCCACGATCAGATCCCACGCCTCGATCAGGCCGGGCTTGTCGCGGTGCGGACGGGCCAGCGGCTGGGCGATCGCCGGGTAGTCGCACACGAACGTCGGCTGTAGCAGGTGCGGCTCCACGATCTCGCCGAACAGTTCGACCGCCAGCTTGTCCGAACCCCAGGCCGGATCGAAGTCGATGTCGCGCTCGGTGGCGATGGCCTGGAGCCGCGTCACCGGGGTGTCCAGGGAGATGGTCTCCCCCACGGCCTCGCTGAGCCCGTCGTAGAGCGGCAGCCAGCGCCACTCGGCGTCCAGGTCGATGACGCCCGCCTCGGTTTCGATCTGCCGCGAGCCCAACGCGTCGGCGATGTCGAGGATGATCTGCTTGGTCGTCTCGGCGATGCCGTACTGGTCGGTCCACGCCTGGTAGGACTCCAGCATCGTGAACTCGGCCGAGTGCGAGCTGTCGATGCCCTCGTTGCGGAAGATGCGTCCCAGCTCGTAGACCCGATCGACGCCGCCGACCATGGCCCGCTTGAGGTAGAGCTCCAGCGCGATCCGCAGCGTCATGTCGATGTCGAACGCGTTCAGGTGGGTGGCGAAGGGACGCGCCGCCGCACCGCCGTGGATGAGCTGCAGCGTCGGCGTCTCGACCTCCAGGAACCCCAGCCGGTGCAGCGTCTCGCGGATCGACCGGGTGATCGTGCCGCGCGTGCGCACCATCGCCCGAGCCTCGTCGCGCACGACCAGGTCGGCGTACCGCTGCCGGACCCGAGCCTCCTCCGACAGGTCCTTGTGGAGCGTGGGCAGCGGGCGCAGCGACTTCGAGGCCAACGCCCAGCCGGTCGCCATGATCGACAACTCGCCCCGCTTGGACGCGATGACCCGGCCGGTGACCGACACATAGTCACCCAGGTCGACATCGGCCTTCCAGCGGTCCAGGGATTCTTGGCCCACCTCGGCGAGGCTCAGCATCACCTGCAGGCGACCGCCGTCGGCGTCGGGCGTGAACTGGTCGGCCAGCGTCGCGAAGCACAGCTTGCCGGTGTTGCGCAGGAACATGATCCGGCCGCTCACCGAGACCACGACGTCCGTCTCCTCGCCCGCGACCAGGTGTCCCCACTGCTCCCGGATCTGAGCCAGGGAGTGCGTGCGCGGGACCGAGACCGGGTAGGCCTGACCGCCGTCGGCGATGATCCGGTTGCGCTTATCCCGGCGCACCTGCATCTGCTCGGAGACGGAGGGCTGGTCGGGATGCGTCGCGGCGCTGGAATCACTCACCCGTGCAGACTATCGAGAATCGTCCCCGCACCCCGCGTCATCCGACGCGGCGCAACCACGGCATCCCGCGTGTCTGACCCCGGACCGGTCACTAGGGTGGAGCCGATCAGCGATAAGGAGCAGCATGCCTGGAGAGTCCGTCACCCTCGTCATCCTGGGCGCCTCGGGCGACCTCACCCACCGACTCCTCCTCCCCGGCCTCGGGACGCTGTTGCGGGCCAAGCCCGACTACGACATCCGGTTGATCGGCGCCTCCGCAGACGATCTCACCGACGAGGTCTGGCGCGACCGCGTCCGCACCGCGCTCGCCGAAGGGGGTTGCCGCCCCGCTCGCGCCGACGCGATGGCCGCCGCCACGCGCTTCGTGCCCCTCGACGTCACCGACCCCGGCGAGTTGCAGTCCTTCATCGACGGTCTCACCGAACCCGGACGCCCCCTCGTGTTGTATTTCGCGCTCCCTCCGGCGGTGACGCAGAAGTCGGTGCAGGCGCTCAGTACGCTCCGGCTGCCGGACGACATCCGGCTGGCGCTGGAGAAGCCGTTCGGCTCCAACCTCGCCACCGCGAAGGCGCTCAACGCGCTGCTGGCGTCCTTCATCCCCGAGGAGCGCGTGTTCCGCGTCGACCACTACCTCGGCAAGGCGACCGTGCTGAACCTGCTCGGGCTGCGGTTCGGGAACCGGATGTTCGAGCCGGTGTGGAATGCCGCCAACATCGAGCGCGTCGAGATCATCGCCGACGAGACGCTCGCCCTGGAGGGCCGGGCCGGGTACTACGACCGCGCCGGCGCCATGAAGGACATGATCCAAAGCCACCTCATGCTGGTGATGGCGGTCTTCGCGATGGAGCAGCCCGCTCGCATCGACTCGATCGAGTTGCGGGACCTGATCGTCCACACGCTGCGTTCGACCGCGCTGTGGGACAGCCCGGAGGAGCCCTCCTCGCGGCGCGCCCGGTACACGGCGGGAGTCATCGACGGCCGTCAGGTGAGCGATTACACCGCGGAGCCGGGCGTGGACCCCGCCCGCAACACCGAGACCCTGGCCCAGGTGACCCTGGAGATCCGCAACGCCCGATGGGCGGGGGTGCCGTTCCGGCTGCGCTCCGGCAAGGCACTCGGCGACGGATTCCGCGGGATCGTCGTCCAGTTCCGGCCGGTGGCCCATCAGCCCGAGGGGTTCCACAACGCCGCGACGCCGAACGTGATGATCATCGGGTTCACCCCCGAGACGCTGGCGCTGAGCATCACCACCAACGCCGAGGGCAACCGATGGGATCTGGAACCCACCACGCTGTCGGCCGAACTCGGCGAGTCCCCGGTGCGCCCCTACGGCGAGATCCTCGACGAGATCCTGACCGGCAACACGCTCCTGGGCGTCCGCGGCGACATGGCCGAGGAGAGCTGGCGCATCCTCGAACCGGTCCTGCAGGCCTGGTCCAACGGCACGGTCCCGCTGGACACCTACACCGCCGGGTCGTACGGGCCCGCGTCCTGGAACCACACCG
>NZ_DAIOIA010000013.1:36414-39449 GCF_036744435.1 Propioniciclava sp.
AGCGTGAGCGGGCCGAGCGGCGAGTCGATGATCCGATGCTTCACGAGTCCTCCTGGGGTAACCGATTGATGGGGTGGTCGTCGACCGCCCACAGGTACTGGGTGGCGTAGGCCCGCCATGGCCGCCAGGCGCGCGCCAACGCGGGCAGATCGACGACGCCGAGGCGTTCCGCGGCGCGGCGCATCCCGAGGTCGGTGACGGGGAAGGCGTCCGGATCGCCGAGGGAACGCATCGCGACCATCTCCACCGTCCAGGGGCCGATGCCGCGCAGGGCCGCCAGCCGCGCCCGTGCCTCGTCGCGCTCGGCGCCGGGCGACAGGTCCACCCGGCCCGAGGCCAGCGCCTCAGCCAGACCCGACAGGGTCGCCTGCCGGGACGCGGGGAAGGCGAGCGTGCCCGGCGGCAGGTCCACCAGCGTCCCCGCCTCCGGGAACAGATGGGTCAGTCCGCCGCCGATCGGATCGGCAACCGGCTCACCGAAGCGCTCCACCAGCCGGGCCGCATGGGTGCGCGCCGCCGCCGTGGAGACCTGCTGCCCCAGCACGGCGCGGAGCGCGAACTCGTCGCCGTCCACGGTGCGCGGCACCCGGCGTCCCGGCGCCCGCGCCACGAGCGGGGCCAACACCGGGTCGGACGAGAGGGCGTCGTCCACGGCGACCGGGTCGGCGTCCAGGTCGAGGAGGCGGCGGCAGCGACCCAGGGCGGGGGTCAAATCGCGCGGGTCGCTGAGGTGAAGCCGGGCCGCCACGTGATCGGCGCGCGGGGCCAGGGCGACGAAGCCGGGACCGTGCGGCAGCCGCAGCGTGCGGCGGTAGGCGCCGTCACGCCACTCCTCGACGCCGGGCACCGCGGTCGCAGCGAGATGCCCGAAAACGTTGGAAGGGTCGAAGGGGGCCCGGAACGCCAGCCGCAACCGCAACTCCAGCAGACCGGAGTCGGTGTGTCCGCCCTCGCGCGCCCGCCCTCGAAGCGCCGAGGGGGTGGCCGCATAGACCTGCGCGACGGTGTCGTTGAAGGTGCGGATCGAACCGAACCCCGCGGCGAAGGCCACCTCGGCCAGCGGCAGGGCGGTGGTGGTCAGCAGAATGCGGGCGGTGTGGGCGCGCTGCACGCGAGCCAGGCTCAGCGGGGTGGCGCCCAACTCGTCGAGGGTGAGGCGCTGCACCTGACGCACGGAGTAGCCCAGCCGGGACGCCAGACCGTCGACGCCCTCGCGGTCGACGACCCCGTCCCCGATGAGCCGCATGGCGCGTGCGGTGACGTCGGCGCGGGCGTCCCATTCGGGTGACCCCGGGACGGCGTCGGGCCGACAGCGCTTGCACGCGCGGAACCCGGCCGCCTGCGCGGAGGCGGCGCTGGGATGGAACTCCAGATGCGCCGGGCGGGGGGTTCGGGCGGGGCAGGAGGGCCGGCAGTAGATGCCGGTCGAGGTCACGGCCGTGTAGAAGGTGCCGTCGAACCGCGCGTCGCGGCTGGCGACGGCCGCCAGGCAGGTGTCTCGATCCGGGATCACGGCTCCATCCTGCGTCACGCACGCGGCTGGTTCTAGCGAGAATGCGACATCGCAGCGTCGGCGGCTCCGCGCGCGGCGAACCCGGCTCAGCCGAGAGTGATGAGCAGAGCGGGCATCGCGACGATCGCGACCAGCACGGTGATGGTCGTCATGAAGGTCGAGACGGCGACGTCGAGCCCGGCCTCGTCGGTGAACCCGGACGCCATCGCAGCCAGAGGCGCGACCAAGACAGCGGTCAGCACCACCTTCTCGGCCGGGGAGAACGGGATGACGCACCACAGCAGCAGGGCCGCGACCGCGACCACGGCGTAGCGGGTCGCGAGGAAGCGCAGGGCGACCAGGTAGGAGCGGCGATCCAGCACGATCTCCAGGCCGACGCCGATCATGAACATCGCGATGAAGGTGTTCGCCGCCCCCACCGTGGTGGCGAAGCTGATCACCGGGCCGGGCAGATGCAGCCCGAGCAGGCCCAGCACGAGCAGGGTGAGGTAGGTGAGGAAGACCGGCGAGCGCAGCAGCGTCCGGCAGAACTTCAGCAGCGAGGCGCGCTGCTCGGCGGCCAGGCCGAGCCCCCACGCGTAGCCGACCCCCGCCGTGGCCAGCGCGTTGCCGACGTCGAACATGGAGGCGATCACGACGGCCTGCGGCCCCAGGAACACTCCCAGGTAGGGGATGACGAAGAGCCCGATGTTGAACGATGACACGTTGAGGACGCCGAAGGCCTGGGCGCCGGGGCCCCTGCGTCGCTCGACGATCCACGTCACCACCTGTCCCCCGCAGACGACCACGAACGCGAAGACGGACAGCCACAGCAGGGACGGGGTGATCTCGAAGGAGTCGAAGCTCACGATCAGCGCGCAGGGCAACGTGATGCGCAGGGCGATGGTCGACAGGACCCGGAAGTCCTCCCCACGCAGCCACCCCAGGCGTTTGACGAGGTAGCCGAGCGCGATGATCGCGACCAGCGTCCCGGCTTTCACCACCAGATCCATGCGCCCTCCCCGGGGGACGCTATCGGGCCCCGCCCGCCTGCCCCCTAGGTTTCCACCGATTCCCGCTGGGGGTGGATGCGTCCCACCCGTGGCAACCGAAGGTGAATTCTCGGCGACAAACTTGTGAGTGAGTGCTCACTCACCTATTCTCGGTCCTCGTGAGTCGAGCCAAGCCCATGCCTGCGCACGAGCGCCGCCAGGCGCTCATCGAGGCCACCATTCCCCTCCTCATCGAGCACGGCGCCAACATCTCCACCCGCCAGGTGGCCGAAGCCGCCGGTGTCGCGGAGGGCACCATCTTTCGGGTCTTCGAATCCAAGGGAGACCTCATTCATGCAGCCGCCGCCGCGTCCCTCGACGACGGCCGCCTCCAGGCGTCCCTCGCCGCGATCCCCGCCGACGCCGACCTGCGCTCCGCCCTCATCGCCGTCGTCGGCGCCCTGGAGGAACGCGTCACCCGGCTCCGCGCGATCGTGACGCTGTTCCACCGGGCCAACCCCGAGGCCCACGAAGGACACCCGCCGTCCCCG
>NZ_DAIOIA010000014.1:0-5017 GCF_036744435.1 Propioniciclava sp.
GGCAGGCCTGCCGGTGCAGGCCTGGGCGGGAGGTGACGTCGGCGGCGGCGCGGATTCCTTCGAGCCCACCCCCGCCGAGTCGTGGATGGAGATCGGTCCGCGCTCGATCACGAACGTCACCGACCTCTACTATCTGCCCGCGGATGCGAATCTGGTGCGCTGGCGCTGGGCTCGGAGCCTGAACAAGACCGTGCAGGATGCGGTGGCCGAACTGGGCCCTCGGGACATCCTGGTGCTGCCCGAAGACGAGCGCCCCTACGCGATCGACTCCTCGCGCGGGTTCACGACGCCGGGCGCCTGGCGGGCGATGGTCCGGGTCACGCGCGGCATCGCCGGGCTCGGGCCCGGGGCGGTGGTGGAGCCGTCGGCGTCCTCCTTCCGGGCCGGACGCCAGACGTACGCGGGGGGCCTGCAGGAGAAGGTCATCGAGTCGGTGACCGACGGCGCCTACTTCGGCAACTTCACGATGCGGGGGCGCAGCTTCGGCGACGTGGCCTACAACGGCATCCAGGTCACCGGCAGCGACGCGACCTTCCAGGCCATCCGGTTCCAGGGTGCGCATCGCGGCTGGACGGCCCAGCCGCCGGGGGAGGCCGCCGCCATCACCGCCTACTCGGGGTCGCGGATCTCGGTGCGGAACGTCGAGGTCGACGGCCGCGACTACCGGACGGGCGTCGCTGTGGGAACGTCGCCGCTGATGTTCAACCGCAACCAGCTCACCATCGTCACCGACACGTGGCTGCATCACACCTCGGTGGGCATGCCGACCTGGTGGGAGTGCACCGACATCTGGTCGGAGCGGCTCTACCACAGCGATGTGGCGCAGGCTGCGTCCGGGTGGTCACCGGGCATCAACCTGGAGAACTGTTCCGGCAACCTCAACTTCATCGACCCGACCCTGCTGCTGGGGTATAGCCCCACCGGGAACACCGGACGCCACCTCAACGTGGGCGGCAGCCGCGGCACTGTCGGAACGGTGGTCGTGCGCAACGCCACCTTCGACGACTCGGTGGAGCCCGGCAAGCTGAGCATTCAGGAGTACGGGGCGCAGGTGGCTGGGGCGGTCCGCTACGACATCCACGCGGGCAACGGGAGCGCGGCCCCCTTCACGCTGTCCCGCTAGCCGGCCGCTGTAGGCCGAGGCCCGAGCGCGCTAGAGGAGGTCGTTCCAGACGCGCGTCCAGGGGACCCCGCCCGCGAGCAGCATGCCCGCCAGCGCCCGGTCGAGGGTGTGCTCGGCCGGATAGCTGGACGTCGAGCCGGTGTCGCCGGCCTGAATGATCGAGCCGTCGCCGAGCGTGATCTCCATGCCCTCGATATGCATCACGCCCGCGATCTCGGCGGCCGCATACCACTGGGCTCCCGGCAGCGCCCGGGAGTCTTCCTGAGGGCGCCGGGCGACGGAGCGGGCCCGGGCCAGCGAGTCCTGGTCGGGGTCGACGGGCAGCACCAGCAGCCCGTCGCCGAACACGTGGACGTCGGCGCGGACCCAGTCGGCGCGGGTGCCTGAGACGTCGAGGTCGGAGGCCGTCCCCAAGTAGAGGCTGTCGAGGTGGTGGACGGGCGTGGCGTCGAGGTCGCCCCCGGCGGCCTCCAGGAAGGCCACCACCGGTGCCGCGTCTCCCTGCTTGTGGGCGGCCGCGATGGCCGAGTCGAGCCCGGCCGGGTCGTCCCAGTCGAGGTAGAAGTTGCTGACGGCGCCCCAGTCGGGCCGCGAGGCGGTGGTGCTCAAGGCGACGTGCGCGGCAGCCCTCAGATCCCACTCGTCGGCCAGTTCGTCGCGGGTCAGGACGGAGCGCGGGGACGGGGACTCGTCGAGGCGGATCGCCTCGGCAAGGTTGTCCCAGGACGCCGACGGTGCCGCCAGGCCGGCCACGCGCGGCCAGTCGGTCAGCGGGAAGTCGGGCGCGAAGAATCTCTCTTCGAGGGCCACGAGCGAGTCCTCCCCGTCGCTGAACAGCGACGACGCGGGCGTGCCGGGGAGCTGCAGCGGCGTCCTGGCGGCGACGATCTGCCGGACGGCCTCGGCGAGCGGGGCGCGGGAGCGGGCGTTGTCGAACAGGTCGACGTAGGGGGACACGTGGACGCTGGTGGCTGCTTGGTCGGCCACGGTGAGGCCGTGGTCCAGCGCTGCGGCGGAGGTGAGGCGGGTGGCGGCGGCGCGGGCCTCGGCGTCGGCGGTCCGCTGACCGGCGGTCAGCGTGGACGCGTACAGCCTGGCCTGGAGCCTCCCGATCGCCCCCTGCGCCGCGGCGTTCGCCTCGAGCGCGGTGCTGACGGGGTCGGGTGCGGGGCGGGCCAACGCATAGGCGACCATCGCTTCGAACTCGTCCGCGCCGAGCAGGACGAACAGCGGGTGGCCCACGATGAGGGTGTCAGGGTGCGTCGCGTCGGGTACCTCCACGCCGAAGCCCTGGTCCAGGAGCACTGCCTGCGGGGTCGGCGCCCCGGCCGCCCGCGCGGCGCGGGTCAGGGTGTCGGCCAGCCGGGGGTGGGCGCCGACCTCGACCGTGACGGTGTCGCGGGGTGCCCCGGCGGGGGGTTGCCGCAGCCGGGGCACGGTGAACGGCACGGACCCCAGCCCCAGCAGGACGAGGATGGCGGCGAGCGTGGATGCGCCCGTCACCATGGCGGCCGCGCCGAGTGCGAGGAACAGCAGGAGGACGAGCACGGGAAACGACCAGATCAGGATCAGGCCGCGGGGCCGACCGTGCGGGGTGGGTGGGGGCATCGGTCTCCTCGAGGATGGGAAGGCTCCGCTCACCCTAGCGGGCCGGCCCCTCCTCGGGATGTCGAGGCAGTTCGCGTTGAGACCCGTATCGGCTGACCAGGAAAGGAACCGCGGACAGCACTTGGATCAGCGCCCCGACGACCAACGTGGGACGGGCCCCGATGACGGCCCCCAGCCAGCCCGCCGTCAGCGAGGCGACGGGCATGATGCCCCACACCACGAAACGGATGGACGCATTCATGCGGCCCAGCAGCGGGGCCGGGCACAGCCGTTGCCGCGCCGTCACCTGCACCATGTTGAACACCACGACCGCCAGGCTGGTGGTGCACTCGGCCACCAGGAGGGCCGGCAGGACGGCCGAGACCGGCAGGAACGTGGCCACCGCGAACACGGCGATCCCGGCGGCGCCCAGCAGGGTGCTGGCCCGCAGCGTCGGTCCCTCCCCGAGGCGTTCGGCGATGCGCGAGGCGAACAACGCCCCGGCGATGCCGCCCACCGCCCCGGCGGAGAACATGAAGCCCAGCAGCTCGGGGGCCAGCCCGACGTCGCGGAGCACCACCAGCGTCAACAGGGTGAAGATGATGGTGGAGCCCAGGTTGCTCAGTGCGGTGGACACCACCAGGACGCGCAGCAATGGCTGCCCGGCGACGAAGACGATGCCCTCGCGGATCTCCACCAGAAGGTTCTGCCGCTCGGATGAGGGCCGGGGACGCTCCTCGTCGCGGATGAACAGCAACAGCAGGGCCGACCAGGCGAACCCGACGGCGTTGATCACCATCAGCCACGGCGCGGCCAGACCGCCAGCAGGCCCCCGGCCACGCTGGGGCCGCCCAGGCGGGCGACCTGCGCCACCCCCTCCAGCATCCCGTTGGCCCGCCCGACCTGTTCGCTGGGCACCAGGATCGGCAGGTAGCTCTGGTAGCCGACGTCGAAGAAGACGGTCGCCACTCCCACGATCCCCGCTACCACGTACAGGTGCCACACCTGCAGGGAGCCCGTGCTCCACAGCAGCGGGATCGCGCAGATGGCGACGGCGCGCACGGCGTCGGCGACGATCATGACGTGTCGCTTGCGCATCCGGTCGACCCAGCCGCCCGCCAGCAGTCCGACTAGTAGGAAGGCGGCGGTGTTGGCGGCGTTCAGGTAGCCCATGTCGGCCTCGGTGGCGTGCAGCAGCGTCACCGCGATCACCGGCATGGCCAGCGTCTGGAACTGGAAGCCGAACTGGCTGAGCGCTTGGCCGCCCCACAACAGCCGGAACCCGGGATTGCGCAGGGGAGAACCGGGGCTGGGTGGAACGCTCACCGGGTCATCGTCGCACTTCGCGTTCAGTTGCCAGGAGGTTGCCCTCAGCGGACGAAGAGGGTGCACACGGGCGATCCCGCAGCGACCGCGCACACCGCGGGACCGGGTGCCATGAGCCCCACCCAGAAGGCGAGAACGCAGGCGACCATCATCGCGACGGGGATCAGGATGCCGCGCAGCCGGCGTCCGGCGCGCCAGTCGCGGGCCGTCTCGAGCGAGGCCGCCGAGAAGGTCGTGAAGCCGCCCAGCAGGCCCGTCGTCAGGACCGGTTGGGCCTCCATCGCACCGGTCGCCGCGATCACGACGCCCATGACCAGGGCGCCGACGACGTTGACGACGAACGTGCCGGTCACGGTCGGGAGCGTCTCGTCGTCGACGGAGACCGGACGCCGCCGGGACCGCAGGAAGGCCTCGTGGCCGAGCACCAGGAGATAGCGCAGCACGGAGCCGACGCCGCCGGCGAGCATCACCCACAGCCACGTCATGAGGCGTCCTTCGCTGGCCACAGCCGCAGCCCCAGCGCTATCCCGGCACCCGCCAGAGCGATGCCGGCGACGACCTGGCCCAGGACGAACCAGATCAGCCATGCGTACAGCGGGTCGACGACCGAGGCGGCCGCCCCGGCGATGTCGACGGTGAAGGCGCTGTAGGTGGTGAACCCGCCCAAGACGCCGGTGCCGAGCAGCAGCCGCCAGTGCTCCAGGTCCAGGCGGCGGCTCCCGAACGGAGCGGTCACCACGATCCCCATCAGGAACGCGCCGACGAGGTTGGCCACGAACACCGACCAGTTCGGCGGTTCGTGGGTGACGTGCGGGATCGCCACCCCGAGCAGGTAACGGGCCAGCGTCCCGAGCGCTCCGCCGCCGAACACGAGCAGCAGCCTGAACGCGAGACCGGACGATCTCATGCGCCGCCTCCTTCGCGTGACGGCGTCCTCAGACAGGGCGCGTGCGGCGAACTCATCGTCTCACCGTGCGGCGA
>NZ_DAIOIA010000014.1:5117-17648 GCF_036744435.1 Propioniciclava sp.
CGTCAGGAGAGCTGGTCGAAGAGCGTCACCGGCGCGTCGATGACCTTGCCCGGGTTGAGGTGAGCGCCCGGATCGGTCGCCTCGAACAGCGTCCGCATGATCGCGACCCCTTCGGCCGAGACGACCTGCTCCATCCACGGCGCGTGCTCCATGCCGACGCCGTGGTGGTGCGACAGCGTCCCGCCTGCGTCGACGAACGCCTGCTGGATCGACGACTTCACCAGGGCGTACTCGGCGTCGGGGTGCTCGCCCACCTTGAACGCGAACGTGAAGTACAAGCAGGCGCCCGCGTGGTAGGAGTGCGACAGGTGGCACATCACCCAGCCGGTGCGATCCAGCTGCGCGAACGCCTTCTGGGCGGCCGCGTACACGGCCCGGTGGACGCCGTTGAGCTTGGACCAGGGCGCCGCGGTCTCCGACACGTCACCCATCACGTCTTGTTCGAGCAGAAAGTCGCGCAGGTAGGGGGTGTCGAACTTCTTCTGGTCGTACAGGGCTCCCGGGCCGGTGCCCAGGGACAGGGCGCCGTGGCTGCGCGCGATCTTGTCGACCGCCTTGCGGCGCCGGGAAACATCGTCGGCGGAGCCCTCGAGGCACACGTAGCTGATGCACATCTGGTCGGTGTCCCAGCCACGACGACGCATCAGCGCCCACAGTCCGGCCTGCGCAGCGGCCTCGACCTTCTTCTTGACGGTGGTCGCTGCCTTCTGGGTGGCCAGCGAGAACCCCGTCTCGTTGCCGTCGGAGATCCGCACGAACGTGGTCGGCACCTCCTCGGCGGCGATCTGACGGATCGCGTCGACTGCGGGCTTCCAGGCGGGGTACATGTATGCGACGACGACGCGCTCGGCGGGCAGCCGGTGCACCTGCAGCCACAGTTCGGTGATGACGCCGAGGCGTCCCTCCGAGCCGATGAACATCTCCCGCAGCGACGGGCCGGTCGACTCGCTGGGCACCGGCCGCAGCGTCACCGTCCCGCTGGGACGCACCACCGTCATGCCGCGGACGATGTCGGCGATGTCGCCGTACTTGTCGGACTGCATGCCCGAGGAGCGGGTCGCCGCCCAGCCGCCCACCGTGGAGTGCGTGAACGAGTCGGGCATGTGCCCCAGCGTCCAGCCGCGGTCGTTGAGGGCTTCCTCCAGGGCGGGGCCCTGCATGCCGCCGCCGACGCGGGCCAGGCCGGAATCCTCGTCGAGCTCGCGCAGACCGTCCAGCAGGCCGGTGTCGAGCGAGATGATCGGCCGGGTCTCGGCCGGGTCGAGTTGCAGGGAGCGGGCGATGTTCGTCCCGCCGCCGTACGGCACCACGACGGCGTCCTGCTCGACGGCGGCGGTGAGCACCCCGGCGACCTCGGCATCGCTGGCCGGGTAGACGACGACCTCGGGCAGGCGCCCGTAGTCGCCGCGGCTGACGTGCAGCAGTTCGGTCACCGAACTGCCGTGCCCGTGCACGACCCGCTCATGGGGATCGACGGTGACGTGGTCGGGTGAGGTCGCCGCGACGAGGGCGTCGCGCAGGCTCATCGGCAGCGGGGAGTCGGGCACGGTCGTCGGGTCGAACGCGATGGTGTCGACCTTGCGGGGACGCAGGTCGACGGCGAGGGCCTTCTTCACGAAGGGCGCGAAGCCGGGCTTGTTCAGGTAGTTGAAGAACACGCCCTCCTCGCCCCAGCCCCACCACTTCATGTGCTTGACGTCGGGTGTCATGCCCGGTCTCCTTCCACAGCCGGACGCGCGCCGCGCCGTCCGGAGATCTTCGATGAGAGGGAACGCATCAGGCCACCGGGCAGCAGGCGCAGCACGGTGGCAAGGATCTTGTACCGCATAGACGGCACCGACACGACGCGGCCGCGGGCGGCGTCGCGCAACGCCTCGGTGGCGATCTGGTCGGGGCTCAACCACAGCACGGCGGGGACCTTGGACCGCTTCGTGCCGCCGTGGGAGTGGAACGCGGTGCGGACCCAGCCCGGCAGCACCGCCGTCACCGTGACGCCGGTGCCCGCGAGTTCCCCGGCCAGCACCTCGGAGACGGCCAGGGTGTACGCCTTCAACGCCGAATAGGAGTCCTGCCGGGTCAGCGCGGACACCGAAGCGACGGTGATGATCGTGCCGCTGCCCCGCTCCACCATGGCGGGCGCGACGGCCGCAGCCAGGACGCGCGGGGTCCGTCCCATCGCCTCGTAGGCGCGGTCGGCCAGGTCGTCGTCGCCGCCGACCAGCGGCGTCTTGAGCGAGAAGCCGGCGTTGTTGACCAGGAAGTCGATGTCACCTGCCCGCAGCCGGGCGGCTACCCGATCCACGTCGTGGCGCACGCTCAGGTCCGCGACGAGGGTCTCGACGCCCACGCCGAAGGCGGTCCCGAGGTCTGCAGCAACCGCGGCGAGGCGTTCGGGGTCGCGTGCGACCAGGATCAGGGGATGGCCTTTCCTGGCCAGCGTCCGGGCGAAAGCGAGCCCGATGCCGGAGGTGCCGCCGGTGATGAGCGCTGCCCGCATGAGAGGTCACGCTACATTACGCTCCTCGTGCTGAGGCATCCCCCCGGGTGCTTTGGGAAGGAGCCCCCCATGCCCGACCAACCTGTGAACGTCCTGCTGACCGGTGTGACCGGCTTTCTGGGACAGGCCGTCTTGGAGCGGCTGCTGTCCTCCACCGACGCCACCATCACCGCCGTCGTCCGCCCCAAGGGCAGCCAAACGGGTCGCGCCCGGCTGGATCGCCTGCTCCGCAAGCCGGTGTTCGCTTCCTGGCGCCGCAGCGTCGGGGACGCCGAGGCGCAACGGATCTTCGCCGAGCGCACGGCCGTCCTCGAAGGCGACCTGTCGACGCTGGAGCGGATCGACGTGCCGGTGGACGTGGTGGTGCACTCGGCGTCCACCGTGTCCTTCGATGCGCCGATCGAGGAGGCGTTCGCCAACAACGTGGGCGGCCCCGAGGCGTTGTACCGCGCGTTGACGGCGTCCGGGCTCGACCCGCACGTCATCCACGTGTCGACCTGCTACGTCGGCGGCATCGCGAAGGGGCTGCGTCCCGAATCGTCGGTCGATCACGAGGTCGACTGGCGGGCCGAGCTGCAGGCCGCACGGGTGGCGCGCGCGGAGGCGGAGGCGGCCTCCCGCACCCCGGAGATGCTGCAGACCTTCATCGATCAGGCGACCGCGGGGCACGGCAAGGAGGGCCCCAAGACGGTGGCGCGCGCCTCGGAGCAGGCCCGCGTCGACTGGATCACCGCCCGGATGGTCGAACTCGGCCGCACCCGCGCCCGTTCTGTGGGCTGGACGGACGTCTACACGTTCAGCAAGGCGCTGGGGGAGCGGGTCGCCGAGCAGGAATGGGCCGGGCAGGGACACCGGCTCTCCATCGTGCGCCCCTCCATCATCGAGTCGGCGCTGCGGCACCCGGTGCCGGGCTGGATCGACGGCTTCAAGGTCGCCGATCCGCTGATCATGGCCTACGCGAAGGGCAGCCTGCCCGAGTTCCCGGGCCTGCCCGATTCGGTGCTGGACGTCATCCCCGTCGACTACGTCGTCAACGTGGTGCTCGCCTTGGCGAAGCTGGGCCATCAGGGCCCCGACCGCGCCGAGACCGGCTACTACCAGGTGTGCTCCGGCGCCTCGAACCCACTGCCCTTCCACCGCATGCACGCCGAGGTGCGGGCCTACTTCCTGCAGCATCCCCTCGAGGACGACAAGGGGCGTCCGATCGTCGTCCCGACGTGGCGGTTCCCGGCCAACAACGCCGCGGAACGTTCGCTGCGGCTCAAGGAACGCGTCTCCGCGGTCGGCTCCCGGATCGGGGCCGCGCTGCCGTCGAACCCGCTGACGCAACGGTGGAGCAGTTCGCTGCACCGCATGGAACGCGGCCTGGGGTCGCTGCGCACCTACGTGGATCTGTACCAGAGCTACACCCGCACCGAGATGCTGTTCGACGACCAGCAGACCCGCGCGCTGGGGGCCAAGCTCCCGGAGGGGACGCCGCTCGAGGAGACCTTCGACGTCCGCGACATCGACTGGACGCATTACTGGCAAGACGTCCACCTGCCCGCAATGACGTCGCTGGCGAAGGTGCACGCCCGGGCGTCCAGCGCCCGCAAGGCGTCCCGGTCGCAGGCCCGGCCGCTGGAATCGGGCACCGACGTGGTGGCGGTGTTCGACCTGGAGGGCACCGTCCTGCCCAGTTCTCTGGTCACCCAATATCTGTCGATCATGCGGTTCATCCGGCCGGTGGGGCAGTTCCCCGGCGAACTGGTGGACCTGGTGAGTAAGACGAACGTCTACCTCAAGGCGGAGCGCCGCGACCGCGGCGAGTTCGTCCGGGCGTTCAGCCGCCGCTACGCGGGGACCCGGGTGGCCGACGTCGAGCGGGCCGTGGAGGGGCCGTGGGGCGAGGCGCTGGTGCGCTCGCTGCGTCCCGGGGCGCTGGCCCGGATCGAGCAGCACCGGGCGGCGGGTCACCGGACCGTGCTGGTGACCGGTTCGCTGGATCTGTTCGCGGCCCCGCTGGCGTCCTTGTTCGACGAGGTGGTCGCCTCCCGCATGGAGGTCGCTGACGGCACGCTGACCGGCTACCTGGCCACGCCTCCGCTGGTGGACGAGGCCCGCGCCCAGTGGCTCAAGGACTACGCGGAGCGGCACGGCCTCGACCTGACCCGCTCGCACGGGTACGGCGACTCGGTCGCGGACGTGAGCTGGTTGCGCCTGCTGGGCCGCCCGGTGGCGGTCAACCCCGACCTTCCGCTCTACCGGGTCGCGAGCCGCCTGTACTGGCCGATCGAGGACTGGAAGCGCAGCTGAGGGACGCCTCGCGAGGTGAGTGAGTGGGACAGCCCGCAAAGAGGAGGTGCCCTGAGGCTGACTAGAGCGATCGTTCCAGTGGGTGGGCACGGGCTGCGAATCCGGCCGGGGGCGTGCTTACCATGGGCGCGTGGCCCGCTCCCGTTTGATCACCGACGCGACGCTGCTCGCGCATGTCAACAAGCTGGGTGAAGACCATCCTCCGATCCGCATGGACTCGGTCGACTTCACCGTCAACAATCCCGACGTGCTGCGGACGCGGTTCGCGGGTGTCTTGGACTACCTGGCGCGCGTCGAGTTGGAGGTCGAGCGCAACGTCCTCGAACTGCTCACGATCATGCCCAACCCGTCCGAAGCCGACAAGGTGTTCTACTCCGACGTCTGGTACGACCAGGAGATCGCCCACGGGCAGATCCTCGACGAACTGAAGCGCCGCATCGACCTGCCGGAGGCGGAGCCGCTGCTGCAGGTCGGGTTCGCGGTCCAGGCGCTGGGAGCGCTGGCGAAGTGGGAGCCGATCCAAGACGTGGCCCGCACCATCTACTACTTCACCGGGGCCTCCACCGAGCGGCAGGCCGTGCTGGCCTACAACGCGTTGTCGAGTCAGCTCGACGAGATGGGGGAGCTGGCCGTCCGGGACACCATCATCAACCAGATCAAGCGCCAGGAGCCCGGCCACTTCGCCTTCTACCGGATGAGCGCGGAGAAGATCACCACCGACGGCACTCTCAAGCCCTGGCAGCTCTACCTGGCGCGGGTGCTGCGCGAGCACTCCTACGAGCTGGTGGGCACCCACAACGACCCCCAGCATCAGGCGACCATGGGCGAGGTCATCGACGTGCTGGGGTTCAGCGGCCAGCTGGAGGTCTTCGCCAAGGAGATCGGACGCCTGGAGGCGAAGCTGTTGTGGGCCAACCGGCAGGGCATGGAGTTCCCGCCTTACGTGCTGCGTGCCCTGCGCGAGAGCGTGGAGATGTACCGGGAGCAGGGCTCCTTCATGGCGCGGCTCGCCTGAGCAGGGGCTGCCCTGACGCCGCGGGGCCGTGCATGATGGAGCCATGACCGAGCACGATTCCCGCTGGCTGTATCGGCAGATGATCGACGCGATGGTGGTGGCCTGCCTGCAGGGCCCCGGCCGGGTCTCGGCCGAACGGATCAGGGTCGGGGTGTGGAATCCCAACGCGGACGCCGACACCGACCCCAACCAGGTGCTGATGAACGGGCTGCTGGACTCCCTGGAGGAGTCCCATCGTCAAGCACTGTCAGCGCTGTTTGCCGAGGAGTTTGCCTCGGGCATCTTCAACGCGCTGTCAGTGTTGACCGCCGCGCATCTTGAACCGTTCCACGAGGGGTACGAGGGGGATCCCTCGGATGACTTCTTGGGCCGGATCGACGGATCGTCGTGGCCCGGGGACGCCCGCTGACGCGACCTGCCTCACCTACCTCAGTTCCGCCCGCCGCCTGGTGGCAGGATCGGAGCCATGGAGACCAACCCCCTGCGGCCCGCACGTACCCTCTACCCGCCCGTCGAGCCTTATGAGACCGGCATGCTCGACGTCGGCGATGGCCAGCAGCTGTACTGGGAGGTGTCCGGAAACCCCGACGGCAAGCCGGCCGTGTTCCTCCACGGTGGCCCGGGCGGGGGAACAGCACCCCAGCAGCGGCAGTTCTTCGATCCCAAGAAATACCGGATCGTCTTGGTCGACCAGCGCGGCTGTGGCAAGTCGACCCCGCACGCGTCGACGCCCGGCATCGACATGAGCGCCAACACCACAGGGCACCTGGTCGGCGACATCGAGAAGTTGCGGGAGCATCTCGGCGTCGAGGAGTGGCTCGTCTTCGGCGGGTCGTGGGGGAGCGCCCTGGCGCTCGCCTATGCCGAGATGCACCCCGACCACGTCAGCGAACTCGTCCTGCGCGGCATCTTTACGCTGCGGCGGCCCGAACTCGACTGGTTCTACAACGAGGGCGCCTCGTTTATCGCGCCGGAGCGCTGGGAGTCCTACCTCGAAGCCCTCCGCGACTCTGACGGCACGGTCTACGAGGGTGACTTCATCCAGCGCTACAACGAGATCTTGTTCGGCGACGACCTTGAGGCCGCCCGTCGCGCCAGCGTCGCCTGGACCACGTGGGAAGGCACCACCACCACGCTCATCCAGGACGAGGACAACGCTTCGCACTACGCCGAGCCCGACTTCGCGCTTGCTTTCGCCCGCATCGAGAACCACTACTTCGTCAACGGTGGCTTCTTCGAGGAGGGGCAACTGATCGGCAACGCCCGCGAGCTCGCGACGATCCCCGCCGTGATCGTGCAGGGACGCTACGACATCTGCTGCCCGGCGCGCACGGCGTTCGACCTGCACCAGGTCTGGCCGGAGGCCGACTATCGGGTCGTGCTGGCCGGGCACAGCGCGTTCGAGCCGAACATCGTCGCGGAACTGGTGCAGGCCACCGACCGCTTCGCCCTCTGATCCTCAGTGGAGCCGACCGCTGGCCGGGGCAGCCGCGTGCAGAGCGACGCGGTGGCGTCTCGACACGGACGGGTCGAGACGCCACCGCGTCGGTTGGTCAGCGAGCGCTGCCCTCAGACAGCACCCGCGCCACGACGGCCTGGGTGGACAGGCCGTAGCGGTCGTGCAGGGTGGGCAGGGCGCCCGCGTCGAGGAAGGCGTCCGGCAGGCCGATCGCGCCGACCTTGCGGCCGATGCCCCGCTTGATCAGGGCGCTGGCCACCGACTCGAACAACCCGCCGACCACGGTGTGGTTCTCCAGCGTGTAGGCCGGGCGGTCGGTGTCGACCTGGGCGACGACGGTCTCCTCGTCGAACGGCTTCAGGGTGGGGGCGTGCACCACGCACACCTCGACGCCCTTCTTCGAGAGTTCCTCTGCGGCTAACAAGGCGCGCATCGTCATCAGGCCGGATGCCACGAACACGACGTCGTCGCCGGGCCGGACCACCTTCGCCTTGCCGAGCTCGAACGTGTAGTCGTAGTCGTCGAGGATCCGGGGGACCGCCCCGCGCAGCAGACGGGTGTAGGTGGGGCCCTCGGTGGCGGCGAGCTGCGGGACGGCCTGTTCGATGTCGACCGCGTCGCACGGGTCGACGATGATCAGGTCGGGCATGCCGCGCAGGATGGCGACGTCCTCGGTGGCCTGGTGGCTGGGGCCGTACCCGGTGGTCAGGCCGGGCAGGGCGGAGACCAGGTTCACGTTGAGCTTCGGCTCGGCCATGTCCAGGCAGATGAAGTCGTAGGCGCGCCGGGTGGCGAACACGGAGTAGGTGGACGCGAACGGGATCAGCCCGGTCTGGGCCATGCCGGCGGCGGCCATCATCATGACCTGCTCGGCCATGCCCATCTCGAAGAACCGGTTGGGGTATTCCCGGGCGAAGATGTGCATGTCGGTGTACTTGCCCAGGTCGGCGGTCAGGCCGACGATCCGGTCGTCGGCGGCCGCTAGCGCGTTGAGCGCGTGGCCGAACGGCGCCTTGGTGGTGCGGACGCCGGGGTCGGCGATCGAGGCGATCATGGCCGCCGAGCGCAGCGGCGCGGTGGTGGTGCTCATCACTTCTCCTCAGCGTTGTAGCCCGCGGTGAGCTCGACCCGGCAGGGCTCCCACTCTTGCGCGTCGATCTTCATGAAATGGAGCTTCTCGCGGCTCTCCAGCCGCGGGACGCCCTTGCCCAGCTTCGTGTCGCAGATGATCATGTGCGGCTTGCCGGTGGGGGAGGACTGGGCGACCGCCTCGTCGAAGGCCCGGATGAGGGCTGCGGGATCGTTCCCGTCGACCCGCTGGGTGTGCCACCCAAAGGACGCCCAGCGCTCCTCCTGCGGCTCGTTCGCCATGATCTCCGCGGTCTTGCCGTCGGCCTGGAGGCCGTTCATGTCGATCAGGGCGATCAGGTTGCCGAGCTGCCAGTGAGAGGCGCTCATCGCGGCTTCCCAGGTGGAGCCCTCGTTGATCTCGCCGTCGCCGAACAGCACGACGACCTTGGGATCCTTGCCCTGGTGGCGCAGGCCGAGCGCCTGCCCGACGCCGAGCCCTAGGCCGTGGCCCAACGAGCCACCGGAGATCTCCACGCCGGGGGTGTAGGTGCACATGGCCGACATGGGCAGCCGGGAGCCGTCGGCCGCGTAGGTGGCGAGCTCCTCGCGGGGGATCACGCCCGCCTCGGCGAGCGCCGCGTAGATGGCCAGCCCGTAGTGGCCGATCGACAGCAAGAACCGGTCCCGCTCGGCCCAGTCCGGGTCCAGGGGGCGGTAGCGGAGCTGGTCGATATAGATCGCGGCGAGGACGTCGGCGATGCCGAGCGCCTGCCCGACGTAGCCCTCGCCCTGGGCTTCGCCCTCGTCCAGCACGTTGAGCCGGATCTGGTAGGCGGCCGCTCGCAGCCGGGCGACGCGGTCGGCCAGGGGAAGCTCGCGCGCGGGCTCGTGGGTGCGCACAGGTTCGGTGATGGTGCTCATGCGATGTAGCTCCCGCCGTTGATGCTCTGGGTGGTTCCGGTGATGTAGGCGGCGTCCTCGCTGGACAGCCACACGTACAAGGCGGCGATCTCCTCGCGCTTGGCTTGGCGCTTCAGCGGGATGGCCGCCGACAGCGCCGCCTCGTTCTCATCGGTCGACCCGACGCGGATGTCGGTGTCCACCGCGCCGGGCGCGATGCAGTTGGAGGTGATGCCGTGGGTGGCCAGTTCGCGGGCCAGGCCCTTGGTGAGGCCGATGACGCCCGCCTTGGCGGCCGCGTAGGCCGTCTTGGAGAACACGCCACCGCCGTGCTGGGCCGTCACCGAGGACATGTTGACGATGCGGCCGTACCCGCCCTCGATGAGCAGCGGCACGAAGGCGCGGCAGATCAGGAACGAACCGGTGAGGTTGACGCCGATGACGCGGTTCCATTCCACGAGGGTGAGGTCGAGGAAGTCGGGCGGGGAGGCGACCCCGGCCACGTTGGCGATCGCCCCGAGCGGGGGCAGCGCCGCGGCCTGGTAGGTGGCCAGGGCGGCGGCCACCGAGTCCTCCTCGGCGACGTTGCAGCCGATCCCCACGGTGGGGACGCCGTACTGCGAGGCGATCGAGGCGGCCTTCTCCGCCACGACCGCCGCGTCCAGGTCGAGCAGGGCGACGGCCCAGCCTTCCTGGGCGTAGCGCTGCGCCGTGGCGTAGCCGATGCCCCGATCCGACGCGCTCCCGGTCACCAACGCGGTGCGCTGTCCTACTCCTGTCTGAAAGCCCATCGGCTCAGTCCTCTCCATCCGCCCGGCCTCCTCGGTGAGGCCGTGCGGCTCCACCCTGACACGTCAAACGTCAACAGTCAACGGTTGGGTGTTGACAATGGGGGTGTTGGTCTTGCACGCTGAAGCCATCGACACTGGCGCCGAGCCCCCTCCCAAGGACGGGACGCAGGGGCGCGCCTCCAAGGGAAGGCTTGACCCATGGGTGAGACCCAACTCGACATCCGAGGCCCGGTGCACGGGACCAAGGACGTCGGCCGCGCAGCGCTCGGCTCGACCGCCGGCGCTGTCATCGAGAGCTACGACTTCATCGGCTTCGGCACCGCCGCCGCGCTCTACTTCGGTACGGCGTTCTTCCACGCCGAGGACCCGATGGTCGGGGTGCTCGCCTCCTTCGCGACGCTGGGTGTCGGCTTCGTCGCCCGCCCGCTCGGCGGCATCATCGGCGGCCACCTCGGCGACAAGGTGGGCCGCAAACCCGTCCTGGTCGCGTCCTTGCTCATCATGGGTCTGGCCACCTTCGTGATCGGGCTGCTGCCCACCTATGCGATGGTCGGGGCGTGGGCCCCCGCGCTCCTGGTGGCGGTGCGGATCGTCCAGGGCCTGGCCTATGGCGCGGAATGGGGCGGCGCCATCTTGATGACGTACGAGCACAGCCCCTGGAACCGCAAGGGCAAGTACACCGGCTGGGTGCAGGCAGGCTTCCCGATCGGCCTGCTGCTGGCCAACCTGGTGTTCCTCGTCTCGGTCCATCTGCCCGGCGACTGGGCCTGGCGCGTGCCCTTCCTGTTCTCCATCGTCCTGGTCGCGGTCGGCATGGTCATCCGCTCCAAGGTCCCCGAGTCGCCCGTCTTCGACGAGGCCAAGGAGGCCGGCGAGCTGCTCAAGTCCCCCATCAAGGAGGTCATCCGCAACGACTGGCGCAACATCCTGCGCGGCATCGCGCTGCGGATCGCCGAGACGGCCGGCTACGCCGTCGCCATCACCTACATGATGAGCTACGTCACCACCACGGTCCTGCCCGACGGCAGCCACCTGGGGGACAAGGACGACACCATCTTGGCGTTGTGCATCGCCGCGGCGATCGGCATCTTCGCCACCTGCGGCTGGGGCATGCTGACCGACCGCATCGGACGCAAGCCGCAGTACGTCGCGGTGACCGCCTTCAACATCGTGTGGGCCTTCCCCATGTTCCTCCTGGTGAACACTGGGAGCCGGGTCCTGCTGATCGTCGTCTTCATCGTCTCCTACGTGATCAGCCAGAACGCGCTGGCCGGATCCCAGGGGACCTGGTTCCCGGAGCTGTTCGACGCGAACGTGCGTTCCTCGGGAGCCTCGCTGGCCTACCAGATCTCGGCCATGATCTCGGGCATCACCCCGTTCGCCACCACCTTGCTGTTCCTGCAGTTCGGCTGGGTCGGGCCGGCAGCCCTGTTCGCCGCCTACTCGCTGCTCGGCCTGGTCGCGGCGCTGGTCACCCGCGAGACGTGGCCCAAGGCCACCCGAGAGGCGGTGGCGCGAATCGTCGCCGAGACGCCGCAGGACGCCAAGGTGCCCGCCGCGCACTGACCCCACGGACGCATGCCGCGACGGTTCGACGAGAGCACTCGGCGAGCCGTCGCGCCGCGTCGGGGCGTAGGCGACCATTCGATAGCCTGACTCCGTGCCTTCTACCTCCCGGCGGGTCAACCGCCTCACGCTCCGCGAGCAGGTCTTGGAGAATCTGCGCGACGCCATCATCACCGGTGAGTTCCGGGCGGGGGCGGCGCTGACGGAGATGGACCTCGCGGAGCGCTTCGACGTCAGCCGCGGCACGGTCCGGGAGGCCCTGCGGACGCTGCAGAACGCTGGCCTGGTCACGGGTGGGCCCCGCGGCGCCCAGCACGTCCACACCCCCGACGCGCGCGAGATCTGGGAGGTGTACCGCGTCCGCGCAGCGCTGGAGGCGCTGGCCGTGCGCGAGGTCATCGCCTCGCCGCAGCACGCCGACTACGCGGAGCAGTTGCGCCAGGCGTTGCCCACAGACCAACCGGGGCAGACCTTCGTCGAGGCCCTCAACGTCGACCTGGCTTTTCATGAGCAGCTCTGCCGGCTGAGCGGGAACCAGACACTGCTGGCGTCCTGGAAGCGGCTGGAGGATCAGATGCGGATCGTCTTGCTCTCCTCCGGCCGGGCCGAGCCCCTGGAGTTGATGGGGCGCGCGCATCACCTGCCCATCGTGGACGCGATCGAGGCGGGCGATCTGGACGAGGCCACCGAACTCGTCTATCGCCACATGGACGTCGCCGCCGATCAGTGGTCCTCGGACTGGCGTCAACGGACCTCCTGACCCGGCACGGCTTCCGGACCCGTGCGTCCCGCAACGGCGGTGGGCCGGGTGTTCAGGGTCGGGACGCGGCCCTCGTGCGCCGACCGCGCGCGAACACCGTTCCCAGGTAGACCGCCGAGCCGCCCCACACCAGCACCAGTCCCACCCAGTAGGAGGGGCTGACGACCTGGCCGAACA
>NZ_DAIOIA010000014.1:17748-38947 GCF_036744435.1 Propioniciclava sp.
CCCCACACCAGCACCAGTCCCACCCAGTAGGAGGGGCTGACGACCTGGCCGAACACGGTCAGCCCCAGGAGGAACTGGATGGTCGGTGCGACGTATTGCAGGACGCCGACGACGCCCAGGGGCAGCCGCGGCGCCGCGACCGCGAAAAGCCACAGCGGCAGGGCGGTCAGGACGCCCGCCAGCACGAGCAGGGCAGAGTGGCCCACGCCGTCCCCGAACGTGCTGGTGCCGGTGACCGCGAGGGCGATCCAGTAGCCGACCGCCAGGGGAGTGAGCAGCCCCGACTCCAGGAACAACCCCTCCAAAGCGGGCAGGGTGGCGCGCTTCTTGACCATCCCGTAGAGGCCGAAGGTGGCGGCGAGGGTGAGGGAGACCCACAGGCCGGGCCAGTTCTCCCAGGCGATGACCGTGACGCCGAGGGCTGCCAGCCCGGTGCCGATCAGCCCGCCGCGGGTCATCTTCTCCCCGAATACGAGGACGCCGAGGACGATGTTGACCAGCGGGTTGATGAAGTAGCCCAGGCTCGACTCGACGACGTGGTTGTTGTTGATGGCCCAGATGAAGGTGAGCCAGTTGGCGCCGATCAGCAGGGATCCCAGCAGCATCCACGGAAGCCTGCGCGGCGCCAGGGCGTCTCGCAGCCAGCCCCAGGGGTGGCGCAGGACGACGAGGACGAGCCCGACCCCCAGCATCGACCACAGCACGCGATGGGCCAGGATCTCCAGGGGTCCCGCGGGCAGGAGAAGGGGAAACAGGAGCGGGAAGAAGCCCCAGATCGCGTAGGCGGCGATGCCGGCGATCAGGCCCGAGGCCTCACCCGCCGGGCGCGGGGAGGCCGGCTGCTCCGCTGAGGGGGTCGCCCCGTGGGCGCGGTGGTTCACGCCAGCACTGTAGGACGTGGGCGGCGTTCGACGGGTGGGGCATCCATGGTGCGCGGTCGGCGGGCCCGCTAGGGTCGCGGTGTGCTGCTGTCAGATCGCGACATCACCGCCCAGCTCGACGCGGGACGGATCGGGCTCGACCCCTTCGACCCGGGGCTGCTGCAGCCCTCGAGCGTCGATGTGCGGATGGACCGCTACTTCCGGTTGTTCGACAACCACAAGTACCCGTTCATCGACCCCGCGCAGGAGCAACCCGAGCTCACGCGCCTGGTCGAGGTGGACGCCGAGGAACCGTTCATCCTGCACCCAGGCGAGTTCGTGCTGGCTGCGACCCTGGAGCAGGTCACGTTGCCCGACGACATCGCCGCCCGGGTGGAGGGCAAGAGTTCGCTGGGGCGCTTGGGTCTCCTCACGCACGCGACGGCGGGGTTCATCGACCCGGGCTTCACCGGCCACGTGACCTTGGAGCTGAGCAACGTCGCCACGCTCCCGATCACGTTGTGGCCCGGGATGAGGATCGGGCAGCTGTGCTTCTTCCAACTCAGCTCGCCCGCGGAGCACCCCTACGGCTCGGCCCAGCGGGGGTCGCACTATCAGGGCCAGCGTGGCCCCACGGCGTCGCGCAGCTTCGAGAACTTCCGGCGTTCGCACACCTGAGGCGAACCGGGCGTCAGGAGGAGGCGAGCGCCGCGTCGGTGAGCAGCCCGCGCAGCAGCGTGCGTTCATGCTCGTGGTAGAGACCCTCGTCGGGAGACTGCTCGGGCCACAGCGACAACTCGAGCAGCACGTGACCGTGAAGCGCGCCCCACACCGCCAGGAGGCGTCCCTCATGCGTGCCCTGGCGCAGCAGCCGGCCATCCTCCAGGCGTTCCAAGAGCGTGCGCAACGGCTGGAGCGTCTCGTCCCCCAGGGACGTGGCCGCGCCCTGCTCGGCGTTCCCGCCGAAGATGATCCGGTAGAGCGAGGGATGCGCGTGGGCCCACCGTCGGTAGGCGCGCAGGCCGTGCTCAAGGGCTCCGATCGGCGCAGGCGGGAGATCGTGGGCCTGAGCGGCGCGGAACTGCTCCTTGGCGATGAGGGTGACCTCCTTCACCAAGGCGTTCTTGCTCCCGAAGATGGAGTAGATGGCGTTGGTGGAGGTGTCGACCGAGGACGCCAGTTCGCGCAGGGCCATCTGTTCGGGTGACTCCTGCTGCAGGCGCGCGTACGCAGCCGCGATCAACCGCTCTCGGAGGTCGTCTGGATAGGTGTGCGCGCGCGACATGGGGACCAGCCTATAGGTCCACGGGGTCGTCATCGGGCAAAATCCACCCCGATCGGTGGCGTTCACTTTCATTCTTGTTGCCATATCGGTGCTTGTCGCAGCCAGATCGCCTCGCTGAAGAGACCTGGCCCGGCCAGCAGTGCCCGGGGGAGGTCTCCCCGGTCCGGTCTCCGGAGGCGCTAAACCGGTTCGGTCAGCAGCGCTTCCAGGGCGCGGCGACCGCACTCCTGCAGGTCGGGATCGTCCGAACAGTCCTGGGCGAAGAGCAGACCCAGGTGTAGCGCCCAGGCCTGCGCGCGCCGCCAGGTGGCCGCGTCGGTGGCGCCGCCCTGGTCGAGTCGGTCGCGGAAGATGCCCCGGCCCTCCTCGTCGAACGTCAGCCAGGCGGTGGCCAGATCGCAGGCGGGGTCGCCGACCGTCATGTCGCCCCAGTCGATGACGGCGGCGAGGTGACCGTCGTGCCCCATCACCAGGTTGGCGGGGTGGAGGTCGCCGTGCAGCCACATGTCGACGTCGTCGAAGTCAGGGGCGCTCACCCAGGACTCCCAGCGGCGCAGCAGGCCGTCCCGCTCGCGCTCGCGGGCGATGCGCGCCCGG
The DNA here is from genome assembly GCF_036744435.1 of Propioniciclava sp. Lineage (NCBI taxonomy): Bacteria > Bacillati > Actinomycetota > Actinomycetes > Propionibacteriales > Propionibacteriaceae > Propioniciclava > Propioniciclava sp. Next base: position 20,491 of record NZ_DAIOIA010000014.1, read on the forward strand.
GCGCGCGTGTCGGGTCCCTCCTGGGCCAGTGACATCCCGCGGAAGGGATTGATCGGGGCGTGCGCTGGGGCCGGGGCGTGCAGCGTCCACAGGAAGTCGGCGAGTTCGGAGGCGAAGGCGGTCCGGGAGGCGAGCGGCGCGGAGGCTGCCCGCGTCCCGTCGAACCAGGGGGCGACCATCCAGGAATACGGGTAGGAGCAGCCAGGATGGCCCGCGTAGACGGGCTGGGGGACAGGCAGCGTCAGCAACGGCGCGATGATCGGCAGCCAGGTGATCTCGTTCTCCAGCATGGGAGCGGCCTGGGCGCGGCGCGGCAGGCGGACCGTCAGGGAATCTCCCAGTCGGTAGACCGCATTGTCCCAGCCGTTCGTCGTGGGCGTCAGCGGCAGCCCTTCGAGCGCGGGGCACTGCTCGGCGAGTAGCGCCTCGACGAGGGAGGTATCGATCTGCACTTCGGCAGCGGGGGTTGGCACCCGTCTATTGGAAACGACACCCCGGTCCACGGCCAAACCGAGGGGAGGGTTGCCCGCCTGTTGGCGGTGCGCGGAGAGCGGGACGGTGCGGCATGCTGAGACCATGAGCGTGCTGGAGGACGCCCTCGCCGGGCATACCGTGGTCGTCGCGTTCCCCGCCGGGGGCGTGTCCGACTGGGTCGCCGTCGGCGAAGTGCTGGCCGACGAGGGGCTGACCGCCTGGGCCTGGCCCGCGGATCGTCTCGATCAACTCCCCGACGTGGTGTCGATGTTCGGCCGGCGCGTCCGGATCGGGGTCGCGGGTGCGCTGGATCCCGACGGGCGAGAGGCCGCAGCCCGACACGGGGCGGCGTTCTGGCTCTCCCCGCTGGCGGTCTCCCCGGACGAGGGGGCGCCGCTCCCGTACCTGGCCGGGGCCCTGACCCCCAACGAGGTCGCGGCGGTCGCGGCGGGGCGCGAGGGGGCGCCCGTGCTGGTGGTCCCCGCGGACGCGCTGGGTACGAGCTTCGCCCGCACGCTCCCGGTGCTCGTCCCGGGTGTCCCGGTGGTGCCGTGGGGGAGGCTCGAGCGTTACCAGTGTGAGATGTGGCTGGAGGCTGGTGCGGTGGCCGTCGTGGTGCAAGATGTCATCGTGCGTCCGGAGATCTCCGCCGATGTCAACCCCCTGGAGGAGGTCGGTCGCCGGGCCGCATCCTTCGGCAACTGGAGGCAACCAGAGACCGAGAGGGCAGTTGGGGTTGGTCCCTGAGAAAATCTCAGCTAGCTTAGGCAGAGTCCTCAGTTTCAAGCAGCAACGGAGACACCAGATGTATCAGCCCCGCCGCGTCTCGGATGCGACCGCGACCCTCGAGCCCGAGGGCAATGCCGCAGCCTTCCGTTCGGCGCCGCGTCGCTCCATTCGGACGCGTTCGCAGCTCATGCGCACCCGGGTCGCTCCCGCTGCCGTCTCCGTGGCCCTGCTGGCCACCTCCGGCGCGTTCGCCCTGAACCTGCATGCCGAGCAGCCCAGCACCGCGGTTCCCGCGCCCGAGCGTGACACCGACGTCATCTCGCGCGACTCCCTGCGCATCATGGAGACCTCCGCGGAGGTTCCCAACACCGACACCACCGACGCCACGGCTGGCGACGGCGACGCCCAAGGCGCCGAGGCGTTCGTCGCCGCGTCGTGGTCGTCCTCCTTCGGCGCCGCGGCCGGCACCAAGTACGCCCAGTCCACGCTGACGGTGCGCGCTCAGGCGTCGAAGGACGCCGCCGACCTGGGCACCATCAAGGAGGGCGACAAGGTCTCGATCACCGACAAGGTCGAGTCCGGCTTCCGCCAGATCGCCTACGACGGCAAGGTCGGCTACGTCTCCGACGCTCAGCTGGGCGCTTCCGCCCCCGTGAAGGACACCGCCACCCCGGCGGCGAAGACCACGACCAAGGCGGCGGCCACCACGACCGCGGCTGCAGCCACCTACGACGGCAGCACCGAGTACACCGGCAAGTCTGTGCTCGGTCTCAAGCCCCGGGCCATGGTCGTCTACAACGCGGTCACCGCGAAGTGGTCGTTCACCAGCATCGGCGGCTACCGCGCCAGCAGCCTCTCCAACCACCAGCTCGGCGGCGCCATCGACTTCATGACCTACAGCGATTCGGCGAAGGGCTGGGAGGTCGCGAACTACATCACCGCCAACGCCGACGCATTCAAGGTCGATCACGTCATCTTCGAGCAGAAGATCTGGACGCCGTACAAGCCTTACTGGCGTGCGATGGAGAACCGTGGCAGCGCGACCGCCAACCACATGGATCACGTGCACGTCTCGGTCAAGCTCTGACCTCGGCTCACCCGGTCAAGGCCCGTCCCCTGGGGGGCGGGCCTTGCTGCATCCCCCGGTTCCGTCAGCGCGCACGGCGTCGCGTGGGTGCCCGGGAGCCCATAGGCTGGAGACATGACGGATGCGACGAAGACGGACGCGTGGGCCACACTGTCGGAGCTCTACGAGGCGTTCACCCCCGACCTGCGTGGCTGGTTCGCGGCGGACCCCGGGCGGGCCTCGGAGTTCACCCGGAGCGCGGGCGACCTCCACGTAGACCTGTCGAAGAACCTGGTCAACCACGCCGTCGTGGACGCCCTGTGCGCCCTGGCCGATCAGGTGGGCCTGGCTGAGCGCCGCGACGCCATGTTGCGGGGCGACCACATCAACGTGACCGAGGACCGTGCCGTGCTGCACACGGCGTTGAGGCGCCCGCGCGGGCAGGTCCTCGAGGTGGACGGCCGCGACGTGGTCGCCGATGTCCACGAGGTCTTGGACCGTGTCTACGCCTTCGCCGATCAGGTCCGCTCAGGACAGTGGAGGGGCGTCACGGGGGAGGCCATCACCACCGTCGTCAACATCGGCATCGGGGGCTCCGACCTCGGCCCCGTCATGGTCTACGAGGCGCTGCTGCCCTACAAGCAGGCGGGCCTGGAATGCCGCTTCGTGTCCAACATCGACCCGAGCGACATCTACGAGAAGACGGCCGACCTCGATCCGCGCACCACGCTGTTCATCGTCGCGTCGAAGACGTTCACCACCTTGGAGACCATCACCAACGCGCGGCTGGCACGCGACTGGCTGCTGTCGGGGCTCGCCGAAGCGGGGGCCATCGACGGGACGGACGCCGCCCAGTCGGCCGCGGTCGCACGCCACTTCGTGGCCGTCTCCACCGCACTGGACAAGGTGGCGGAGTTCGGCATCGACCCCGCCAACGCGTTCGGCTTCTGGGACTGGGTGGGCGGACGCTATTCGGTCGACTCGGCCGTCGGCACCGCGATCGCCGTCGCCATCGGCCCGGAGCGGTTCGAAGAGTTCCTGGCTGGCTTCCACGCGATCGACGACCACTTCGCGACCGCCCCGTGGCACGAGAACGTCCCAGCGCTCATGGGGCTGCTCAACGTCTGGTACGTCGACTTCTTCGGCTCCCGCAGTCACGCCGTGCTGCCCTATGCGCAGTACCTGCACCGGTTTGCGGCCTACCTGCAGCAGCTCACCATGGAGTCCAACGGCAAGAGCGTCCGGGCCGACGGGTCGCCGGTCACCACCGACACCGGCGAGGTGTTCTGGGGGGAACCCGGCACGAACGGGCAGCACGCCTTCTACCAGTTGCTGCACCAGGGAACCCAGCTGATCCCGGCCGACTTCATCGCGGTGGCGTCCCCCACGAAGGAGCTGCGAGACGGCGACCAGGACGTCTACGAGCTCTTCCTGGCGAACTTCTTCGCCCAGTCCAAGGCGCTCGCCTTCGGCAAGACGGCCGAGGAGGTGCGGGCGGACGGCGTCCCCGAACACCTGGTCAGCGCAAAGGTGTTCACCGGCAACCGCCCCTCCACCTCGATCATGGCGCCCGCACTGACGCCCTCGGTCGTCGGCCAGCTCATCGCCTTGTACGAGCACATCACCTTCGTCCAAGGCACCGTGTGGGGCATCAACAGCTTCGATCAGTGGGGGGTCGAACTGGGCAAGGTGCTCGCGAAGCAGATCACCCCCGCGCTCGCCGGAGACGCCGCCGCGCTTGCCGGTCAGGATCCGTCCACCCGGGGGCTCATCGAGTACTACCAGCAGCATCGGGAGGGCTGAGGGTTTGGCCCGCGCGACGCGGCGCAGGCTCCCGGTCCTGCGCGTCTTCGCCCTCATCGTGTGCCTGGCCGCCCTGGGGGTGGGCGTCATCGCCGGGCCGGCACTGTGGACCCGCTGGATGTCACGCGACCGCATTCTGACCTCGGTGCATGCGCCGACCCGGGATGTGGCCATCATCTATGGGGCGGAGGTGTATCCCTCGGGAAAGCCCTCGCCCTATCTGAGGGCTCGCCTGGACCTCGGGGCAGCGCTGTTCCGGGCGGGCCGGGTCCGGGTGCTGATCGTGTCCGGTGACAACGCCGTCTCGCATAACCGGGAGGCGACCAGCATGAAGAACTACCTGGTGTCGGTGGGCGTTCCCGAGGCGCGCATCGTCGAGGACGCATTCGGCCTGGACACCTACGACACGTGCGTGCGCGCTCATGACGTCTTCGGCGTCACCTCGGCGCTCCTGGTCAGCCAGCGGTATCACCTGCCGCGCGCCGTGGCGACGTGCCGGGCGGTCGGCGTCGACGCGATCGGGGTCGGGGACGTCACGGTCCGGCGCACCTCCAAGCGCTGGGAAGGGTTCGCCCGGCGCGAACTGGCCGCCAACGTGAAGATGGTCGGCGACCTCCTGACACGGCGCAGTCCCGTGCTGGAGCTGCCCTCGGACGCCGTCGCCGTGGCGCTGCGCTCCTGAGCCTTGCGCTTCGCGGGGCGTTAGGCTGGGTCCGATGACCAGTTCCCGGGCCGAGGCCGCCTATCAGCGCTCCTTGGCGGCCTTCAAGAACCCGACCCTGGACATGCTCCACGGCCGTTACGCGCCGTTCGTGGTTGCGGTCTTGTCGCTGGTGTTCACGCCCGATCGCCAGGCCGTCCCGGTGGCGGACGCCCACGCCGAGGTGGGGGAGGCCACCGAGGCGCTGTTGTCCTTGGGCTACGACGAGGACGACCGGCGCATCCCCCACGGGAGCGCACGGGACGTGTGCAGGCATTGGGTGCGGCTGGGATGGCTGGTTCCACAGATCGAGGACGACGTCGAGGTGTACCGGCTGTCGGCGCACGCGGTCGGCGCGTTGGAGATCGCCGGTCGCGCGGGCAGCGGGCGTACCCGGGTGTCCACGTCCCGGGTCCGGTCGCTGCTGGAGGCCATCGACCGGCTGGCCGAGGACGCCGACGCGGATCCCGTTCGCAGGCTGGCCCGGCTGGAGGAGCAGCGGGCGAGCCTGGAGGCGGAGATCGCGGCGCTGCGCGGCGGGGCGGCGGTGGCGGCGGTCGACGACGAGCAACTGCTGGAGGAGGCCGAGAACGTCCTCCACCTGGCCCGGGAACTGCCCGCGGACTTCTCCCGCGTCGCCGAGTCGATCAAGGCCATGCAGCGCGACGTCGTCGCCGAGCTGCGCGGGGATTCCCGGCCCACCGGCGAGGTGCTGCGCGAGTACCTGCAGCGTGGTCAGCACGTCTTGCAGTCCACTCCGGAGGGGCGGGCGTTCGCGGGGGCATTGCGGCTGATCGGCGACCCGGAGCGCATCGATCACCTGGCCGCTCAGTTGCATCTCTTGCAGACGCGGCCGTTCTCCCGCGCGATGGACGCCGGGCAGCGAGCCGAGTTGGAGGCCGTCGGACGGCGCCTCGAACAGGGCGTGGAGGAGGTGCTGACCGCGCAGCGGCGTGCCTCGCATGTCATCACCGCGCAGGTGCGCACCCACGATCCGGTGCGGGATCGGCAGGTGGACGACTTGCTCCGGGCGGCCATGGCAGGGCTCCAGGCATGGATGCAGGAATCGCGGCCGGGAGACCGGGTGACGCCGGTGCGGAGCATGCCCGTGGCGGGCGTGGGGCACCTGCGGCAGACGCTCAGCGATGTCCAGCCCCCGCAGGGCCCGGAGCCGCTGCATGACACCCCGGTCGACGTGGAGTTCGACGACGGCGACCCTCGCGCCTGGGGTGGCCCGCGCTACGCCGAGTTGGAGGAGTACGTGTCGGGGCTGGGGGAGGAGTTCGATCTGGCGGCGGCCTTCGAGGGAGCCGACGGGGACACCCGGCGACCCGTCGATCTTCTGGGGCTCCTCGAGATCGCCCATCGCAACGGCATGACCGAGGGTGAGGGCATCTCGGTGGTGGAGGCCTGGCGGCCGGACGGGTCGGCGCGCCGGTTCGCGTTCGGGGCCGTCACTGCCCGCAGCGCGAAGGAAGGAATCTCATGACCGAGCTGACCACGGGCGAGACGGTGGACGACCCCTTCATCGATCCGGTCGCCATGGAGGAGGACCCAGAAGAGCTCTTCCCCGGAGACCGTGGGGTGCTGGATCCGGCCGTCCGCCGCGTGCTGGTGCGGTTGCTGCAGCGCCGGTTCCTGCTGGCCGACCGTCACCGGGAGGACTGGGCGGTTCTGGTCGAGCATCAGCCCTTGTTGGAGTCGCGGCTCAACGACGTGTTCGTGCGTCTGGTCGTCGACCACGAGCGGGGGGTGGCCTACAAGGAGCAGGTGCGCTCCGACGATCGGGACGTCCCGATCCTGCTGCGCGACGAACCCTACAGCCGCGCTGAGACGCTGGTGCTGGTCCATCTGCGGACGGTCTACCAGCGGGAGGTGACCGCGGGGGAGTCGTCGGCCCACGTCGACGTGGAGGAGGTCGAGCAGACGGTGCTGACCTACTTCTCCGAGAGCGACGGTGACACGGCCCGCAGGCAACGGTGGATCCGCAACGCGCTGGCGAGGCTGCGTGGCGACGGCATCGTGGAGGAGGAGTCGGAGGGGCGCTACCGGATCAGCCCGCTGGTCGAGATCGTGCTCAGCGCGGAACGGCTGCGCGCGCTGGGGGAGTGGCTGCGGACCCGGCCCAGCGCCGAGCAGGCGGAGGAGGGCCCGGGTCCGGTGCCAGACGAGACCACGGACCCCGACGCCGACGAGGATGACGGGAGCGCATCATGACCATGTTGGACACCCTGTTCGGGCTGATCCCGGCCGCCTCACGCGGGCAGCAGTGGCTGGCTGAGGACCTGCAGCTCGTCAACTGGGGCGGCTACGACGGCGGACCGCATCGGGTGCGGTTCGCTCCCACGGCGACCCTGTTGTGCGGCGGCTCCGGATCGGGCAAGTCGACCCTGATGGACGCCTACATCGCCTTGATGATGCCCCACACGACACCGTTCAATGGGGCCTCGAACGGGGGTGTGGTCGGTCGGCCGCGCGGCACGGAACAACGCAACATCCTCTCCTACGGGCGGGGGAAGCTGGATGAGTCACGCACGGCCGAGGGCACCAAGGTGCGGGTGTTGCGCGGCGACGGCGTGGACACCTGGACGGCGGTTGCGATGACGTGGATCGACCACGACGGTGCCCGGTTCACGGCGGTCCGTGGCTGGTACATCCCGGCCGGGGCCCGCGTCCTGGAGGACACGGTGCGCATGCGCGCCACGGTGAACGGGCCCTTCGACCTGAAACTGCTGGAGGCCGCGGCGGCGCGTCGGCTCTCCGACGGCGCGGTCCGCGCGGCGGGTCTTGATCCTGTCGCCACCGATCGGGAGTTCTCCGCGCGGCTGTACGCCGCCTTGGGCATCGGCGCGGCAGGGGCGGGTGCCAAGGCGATGGGGCTGCTGGCTCGCATCCAGGCAGGACAACAGATCACCACGGTGGATGACCTGTACAAGCGGTTGGTGCTGGAGGAGCCCGGCACGATGACGCGTGCCGACGAGGTCGTCGCGCACTTCGACGAACTCGACTCGACCCGGCAGCGCATGCACACGGCACAGCAGCAGGTGCGGGCCCTGGAGCCGGTCCGTGGACTGCGGTCGGCCATGGAGGCGGCCGCCGATCGGATGGTGTTGATCGACGCGGTGGGGGACGTCGATGATCCGGGGTCGCTGGCGAGCCTGTGGCGGGCGGAGCGGCGGCTCGACCTGCTGCGGTCCGCCGAGGATGAGTTGCGGGTCAGGCAGCGCGCCGCGGACGCCCTGACGCAGGAGAAGGTGTCCTTGGCGGCGGCCGCCGAGGAGGAGCGCGACGGGCTGGTGGAGACGCTTCGTGCCTCGGGTGGCGACCGGTTGGAGACGGCACAGCGGGAGTTACGGGGCATCGAACGGCGCCTGGGGGAGGTGCGCCGGGCCCGCGGGCAGTTGGACGCGGCGCTTGCGGTCGTGGGCGAGGCCGTGACCTCGTCGCGGCAGTTCGCAGCCTTGTTGGAGCGCGCCGGTGCGGCGGTGGCCGACCCGGACGCGAAGCGCGTCGCGCGGGAGGGGTTCGCTGAGGCCAAGGGCGTGGCCGCTCGCGCCCAGGCCGAGGTGGACGCTCTCGAAGCGGAACGTCGCGGCGTCCGCGGTCGGGCCGACAACATCCCTGCGGCGCTCCATGAGTCACGGGAGTTGCTGGCGCATGCGGCCGGGCTCGCGGTGGAGGAGTTGCCGTTCGTCGCCGAACTCATCGAGGTACGGACCGAGTTCGAGCCGTGGCGGGAGGCGTTCAACCTGGCCTTGGGTGGGTTCGCGACGACGCTGTTGATCGATGCCGGGGAACTGCCGCGGTTCCGTGCGGCCATCAACGGTGTCCGCACTCCGGTGCGGTTGCATTACGAGGGCGTCCACACCGGGTTGGAGGAGACGGGGAAGCAGGATCCGGCAACGTTGCCGGGGCGGCTCGACTACCGGCCGGGGCCGTTCACCGGCTGGCTGCAGGATCGGCTGGTTGAACGGTTCGACTTCGTGTGCGTCGACCGGGTGGAGGATCTCGGGCGCCATCCTCGGGCTCTCACACTCACCGGGCAACTGGCTCAGCTCACGCGTGGCGCGCACGGCGGACACGGCCGGGCGAACGTGCTGGGCTTCTCCAATCAGCGTCGGCTTGTCGAGTTGGCGGCGGAGATCGACGCTTCCCGTGTCCGGCTGGTGGAGGCGCTGGACGCCGTCGCGCGGGCTGAGGAGATCCTGGACGCCGCCGACGCGCGTCGTGCGGCGTTCGTGAAGATCGCCGAGGTGACCTGGGAGCAGGTCGACGTGGCAACGCTGGAGCAGGACCGGGACCGGTGGGCGGCGATCATCGACGAGGTGACTGCGGGCGATCCGCGAATCGCCGACCTGCAAGGGCAGATCGGGCGCGCGAAGGAGAAGCTGGAGCGGTTCCAGCAGGACATCGGCCGGGCGCGGGCCGTGGCCGAGCGGCTGGAGCAGGAGTGGGCCGGCATCACCGAGCAGGTCGATGCGGCTCAGGAGACGGTTGACGCGGCCCACGACGCGCGGCGGACGCTGTCGGCGGAGCAGTCGGCCTACTTGGATGGGCAGTTCGATCCGCCCGCCGCTGTCGCGGACACCACCTCCTCGGAGGCGCTGCGGCGGTTCGACGCCGCCTTGTCGACGGCCTCGCAGCGGTTGGGAGCCGATCGGGACGCCGCCCAGGGGGCGCTGGGGGAGGCGCGCGACAGCCTGCGGCGGACGCTGACGACGTTCGTGGAGCGGTGGCCCAACCCGAACCTACTGCCCGACCCGGACGCCTCGGTGGCCGACTTCGAACGGATCCTCGCCGACCTGGAGACGAGCGGGCTGCATGAACTGGAGCAGGAGTGGCGCGACAGCCTGCTCACGTTGTCCGGCAATGACCTGACCGACCTCGATTCGGCTCTGGGACGGTCGCTGCGGGAGATCCGCGATCGGATTCAACCGATCAACGACATCTTGGCGGACCTGCCGTTCTACGACGACGATCATCGCCTGCAGATCACGATCAAGGAGAACCAGTCCCAGATGCGGGCCCGGTTCCGCAGCGAGTTGCGGGCCGTCCGCGGCCAGATCGAGGGTGCCGCCACGGACACCGAACGGGAGCAGGTTTATGGCCGGATGGCGCGGCTCATCGCGCGGATGCGGCGCACCGCGCCTGACTTCGCCGACTTGATCGACGTGCGCAACCACGTCCGCGTCAGCGCTGAACGCGTGGACGCCCAGACGCGCCAGCACGTGGCGCTGTACGACCACATCGGTGAGAAGTCGGGTGGCGAGTCGCAGGAGCTGATCGCCTTCATCGTGGGGGCGGCGCTGCGCTATCAGCTGGGGGATGCGGGCGCGGAGCGACCCCGGTTCGCGCCGGTGTTCCTCGATGAGGCGCTGATCAAGGCCGACGCCCACTTCACCAAGCGCGCCATCGGCGCGTGGCGGGGGCTGGGGTTCCAGTTGATCATCGGGGCTCCGAATGACAAGTACTCCGCCATCGAACCCCATGTGGACGCCGAGTACGACATCCTCAAGGACACCCGGGGACGCTCGTGGGCCTTGCCGAAGGTGGCGCTGGCCGACACCGCGTCGTGAGCGGGATCCCCCGGCTCGTGCTCCCGGGTGCGGTGCGCGATGCGGTCGTGGCGGTCATCGAGGCGACCTGGTGCGCGCGGGTGGTGTCCGCGGAGGCGGGGGAGACACGTCCCCTGGGCGACTTCCCTCTCAGGCCGCACGTGCGGGGTGAGGCTGCGGTGGATCGGGTCGGGCGCCCGGCCTTCCGGGCGTGGCGGGATGCGTGGCGCGAGGTGGGCGCCGGGGACCTCGACGGTGTCGAGCTGCGATCGTCCCCGGTCGCGATCGGCGGGACGTCCAGCGAGTTCCCCGAGTTCGTGCACATCGCGTCTTTGGAGGCTGGCCTGGCGTTCGTCAAGCTGTTCCCCGGGGACGTGCCAGCGCCGGACATCGTGGGCGCCACGGTGCTGGCTCGGCGGTTGCGGGACGCCGGTGCCGCAGTGAGGGTGGGGACACTGCGGCAGGTGCTCGGGCTGTCTCACGACGACGCCGAGGCCGTCGTGAGTGTCGTGTCGTGGTTGGGCGACCACGAGGATCTCTCCGGCTGGACGATCAGCCAGCTCCCGATCCCCAGCGTCCACACCAAGTGGCTGGGACGTCATGGTGGCCTGGTGAGGGAGCTGACGGGACGCGATGTGGTCGTCGAGTCGCGCTCGCGACCGCCGGTCGTGCACCTCACGTATGTGGATCCTGGGTACCTGGCCGCGGGTGGCCGACGCCACGATGCGTGGACGGCCGGTGACCGGCATGAGCTGGCCTACCGCCCTCGCATCGTCCTGGTGGTGGAGAACCGGGACTGCCGGTTGTGGTTCCCCCAGGTCGCGGGCGCGGTGGTCGTCGAGGGTGGCGGGTCGGCCGCGGCCGCCGTTCTGGGCGGCATCGAGTGGCTGGTGGGGGCTGACTCGTTGGTCTACTGGGGGGACATCGACGCGGATGGATTCGCCATCCTCCACGAGTTGAGACAAGCGATGCAGGAGGTCGGGGTCACCGTCACGTCCATCCTGATGGATGCCGTGGCTCACGCGCGGTTTGCGGACATGGGGGTCAATGCGGACCGCCGCGGGGAGCCGTTGCGGGCGCGCTCGCGTCGGCTTCCGTCCCTGACGCCGGGCGAGCAGGCGGCCTACGCGAGCGTCGCCAGCACGGCCCGGGTGCCGTTCCGCCGCATCGAGCAGGAACGTATCCCCCTCGACGCTGCTGTGGACGCGTTGCTGGACGCGACGACACGCGAGACGCGACGTGACGCCCAGCTGGGGTGACGACGGGCGGGTCCGCCCGCAGGCTGTGGGATCATGGGGCAATGCAATCGCTTGCCTCGCTGCTCTCCGCGCGGGTTGAGGCGGCCGCTGGCATCGACCCTGAGATGCGGCCCGCCACCAAACCGCAGTTCGGCCACTTCCAGACCAATGTCGCGCTGCGTCTGGCCAAGCCGCAGGGGCGCCCGCCGCGGGAGGTGGCGGCTGATCTGGTGGCCCGCATCGACCTGGCCGACCTGTGTGAACCCTTGGAGATCGCTGGTCCCGGGTTCATCAACCTGCGCATCAGGCCGGAAGTGCTGGCACAGGCAGCCTCCGATCTGCTCGCGGACCCGCATACCGGGATCGACCAGTCCGAGCATCCGCAGCGGATCGTGATCGACTACAGCTCGCCGAACGTGGCCAAGCAGATGCATGTCGGGCATCTCCGCACGACCATCATCGGCGACTGCTTCAACCGGGTGCTGACCGCCACCGGGAACACCGTCGTCCCGCAGAACCACGTCGGCGACTGGGGTCGCCAGTTCGGCATGCTCATCGAGCAGGCTCTTGATGAGGCGCTCGACGTGAGCGCGCTCGACCTGGCGGGAGCGGAGGCGCTCTACAAGCGGGCGAACGGGCGACTGTCGAGCGAGGAAGAGTTCGCGGACCGGGCACGCGAGCGGGTGGTCGCGCTGCAGGCCGGCGACGAGGAGACGCTGGCCATCTGGCGCCGTCTGATCGAGGTGTCCAAGGTCGGGTTCAACGAGGCCTACGACCGCCTCGGGGTCCTCTTGACGGACGCCGACATCGCGGGGGAGTCGCTCTACAACCCCTTCCTGGAGGGTGTGTGCGATGACTTGGAGGCCCGCGGTATCGCCAAGGTGGACGACGGCGCCCTGGTGGTGTTCGTCGACGGCTTCGACGCGCCTGCGATCCTGCGCAACCGTCATGGCGGGTACGGCTATGACGTGACCGATGTGGCCGCCCAGAGGTATCGCGTCGAGGAACTGCAGGCCGACCGGATCATCTACGTGACCGATGCCCGGCAGCGGCACCACTTCGAGCTGGTGTTCGCGGTGGCGCGCAAGGCCGGCTATGTGCCGGACAGTGTCAGCACCGAGCACGTCGGCTACGGCATGGTGCTGGGCGCCGACGGCAAGCCCTTCTCCACCCGTGAGGGCACGGCCGCGTACTTGATCGACCTGCTGGACGCCGCCGAGGAACATGTCACCCGACCGGTCGCGCTGGCCGCCATCAAGTACGCCGACTTGTCGAGCCAGCTTCAGAAGGACTACGTGTTCGACCCGGTGCGGATGACGGCGACGACCGGCGACACGGGCCCCTACCTGCAGTACGCGCACGCGCGTGCCAACCAGATCCTGCGGCGCGCCGAGGCCGAGGGCATCGGGTGGGCGAATGTGACGGTGCTCGCTGAACCGGCCGAGCAGAACCTGGCCTTGCTGCTGAGCCGTTTCGGTGAGGTCGTGCTGGGTGTGGCTGCCGATCTGCAGCCGCACAAGCTCGCCACCTACTTGTTCGACTTGGCCACGGCGATGAGTGTGTTCTACGAGCAGTGCCCCGTCCTGAAGTCCGAGGGGGACGTCCGCGCGTCCCGGCTCGCGTTGTGCGCCACCACCAAGAAGGTCCTCGCTGCGGGCCTGAACCTGCTGGGCATCGAGGCTCCCGACCAGATGTGAGTCGCGCATGCGACACAACGCGGGCGGTCGAGGGTCACCTCGGCCGCCCGCGCTGTCGCATGCGGTCAGGCCTTGGACGCCTTCTTGGCGGCCTTCTTCGTCGCGGGGACGCCGGGGATGGTGTCCTTCAGCGCGTCGGGGTGGGCGCGCCGCTGCGCCGACAGGTAGGCGGCACCCACGATGCCGGCCGCGTTGCGGAGCTGCGCGGGGATGATCTCGGTCTTCAGGTGCAGCAGCGGCAAGAACTTGTCGGAGTTCTTGCTGACGCCCCCGCCGACGACGAACAGGTCGGGGGAGGTCAGGAACTCGAGGCGCTGGTAGAAGGGATCGAGCCGGGTGGCCCACTCCTCGTAGCTGAGCTGCTCCCGTTCTCGGACCGAGGCCGCGGCCACGGACTCCGCATCCACGCCACCGATCTCGATGTGGCCCAGCTCTGCGTTCGGGATCAGGACGCCGTCATAGATCAGCGCCGTGCCGATGCCGGTGCCGAGCGTGGTGACGATCACCAGCCCGGGGTGCTTCTTGGCCGCGCCGTAGCGCACCTCGGCCACCCCGGCGGCGTCGGCATCGTTGACGAGGGTGATGTCGCGACCGAGGAGGCTCTCGAAGATCTGTTCCGCGGGCGCGTCGACCCAGGCGGGGTCGATGTTGGCCGCTGACCGGGTCACCCCGTGGGTCACGATGGCGGGCACGGTGATGCCGATGGGGCCGTCGTCCAGCTGCGCTGCGAAGCTGTCCACGATCTCCTTCACGACATCGGCGACGGCCTGCGGCGTCGCAGGTTGCGGGGTCGGGATGCGCAACCGGTCCGTGGCGAACTCGCCGGTCTTGAGGTCGACGATGGCCCCCTTGATCCCCGATCCCCCGATGTCGATGCCCAGCGCGAATTTCTTCATGCGCGAAGCCTAGCGATCAGTGGGGATCCCTGGAGGGGCATCGGCGGGCGGATCGGGCAGGGCGCCCTGGACGCTCGTCGAGGGCGTCCACAGGTGAACTTCGTCGGCCTCTCCCACGGGGGTCGGGGCTGCCAGCCGCCATGCGGCGCCGGTCGGGGCAGGGGCCAGGAGTTCCTGCCCGCGGGCGGCGCGGGCCAGGTCCATCTCGCCGAAGGCCAGGGCCCTCGCCTGGTCGGCCTGGAGGTGCTTGATGCGCGTGTTGTTGAGGGTCCCTCCGGTGAGCGCCACCACCGTCACCAGCCGCAGCCGCCGCTCCAGCGGGCCCTGCGCCAGTTGCATGGACTGGAGCCGCGCGTGCGGGATGATCGTCTGGCGTCGCTCGAACCAGCCGTCGCGCACAGCCAGCACCTGTCCGTCGGAGGCGTAGCCGAGCCAGGACCAGGACAGCGGGGAGAGCCAGCGTGCGCGGCGGGGCGTCCGGTGGAAGCGGAGGTCCTCCAGGCGGAGGTTCGGCCACAGCGCGGCGAGGGCGAGCTGAATCTGCCGGGGGTCGCCGATGGGCAGGTAGATCGTGGAGAGGTCCTGGGAGTCCTCACCGAGCTTGAGGCCGAGCACCGTCAGGGTGAGGCGGGCCCGCTTCAGGGGACGCCACAGCAACGGCTGGCTGATCTGGACGGACTGGACGCGGTGCACGGGGATGGTCTGGCTGTGCAGCGTCGTGAGGCCGCGCGTCAGCCGGATTCCCGCGGGGGTGGTGGCCAGCGTGTAGTTGAACTGGCCGATCAGCCGCTTGGACAGGAAGCCGCCCATCGCGATGAGGAGCGGCAGGACGCCGGCGCCCAGCGCGATGAGGGGCTGCTGCAACCAGATGGACAGCCCCAGCGGGACCAGGAAGGCGACCAGCAGGAAGGGCAGTTCCGAGGAGAGCAGCGCCCCGAGGATGATCTCCCCGGGGTTGAGCCGGATCAGGACCTGATCGCCCTGCGCGCTGTCGTCCCAGGCGGACGCCTGCCGCTGGGTGTCGGTCGTGCCGACGTGCTGACGGTGAGCGCGGGCCATCAGATAGTCCCGGATCTCGGTGGCGCGTTTGCGGGTCAGGAAGGCCAGCGTCGTGGGGGAGTCCGCGCCCACATCGATGGTGACCTCGGCCAACCCCAGGAGGCGGGCCGCGAGCCGCTGATGGATGTCCACGGACTGGATCCTGCTGAAGGCGATCCGTTTGCTCTCCTGGAAGGCGCCCGTGTTCTCGACGCGCAACTCGTGGTCATCGATCACGATCTTGGTCGTCCACCATCCCCAGTAGCCGAAGCCCAGCGACAGCAGGAGCGCGGCGATGAGCCCGAGCGCCCATCCGGGGACCTGTTCGATCAGCGGGCCGACACGGGTGACGTCCTCCCAGCGGATCTGGCCCTGGGCCAGGGTCGAGATCAGCGCGTATCCGCCGGCGAGGACGAAGACCCACGCACGCACGAGGGGGCTGAGGGGATGCAGGCGCTCTTCGATGAGTTGCCCCGACGGCGTGGGTCCTGCGGCGCTCTCCGGACCGGGGACGGGGCTCTCGCCGGTCGGGGCGGGCCACGGCGCGGGATGGGGCTGCTGCGGCGCCGCAGGGGCGGCGAAGTCGGGGCGCCCGAAGGCGTCCTCGGGGTGGGGGTCGGGGGAGGTCACAGGCCGGACCCCTCAGCGTCCGACAGTTCGATGATGAGATCTCGTAGCGCGCGCGCCTCGTCGCCGGGCAGACCGGGGATCACGGCGTCGGCGGCGGCACTGGCCGTGACCACGTTGACGTTGGCCAGGCCGAACGCCCGCAGCAACGGGCCGGAGTTCACCCGAACCACCTGGATGCGTCCGAACGGGATGATGCTCAGGTCGCGGAACATCAGCCCCTTCACGATGCAGAGATCGTTGTCGCGGCGCGCCCAGCCCGTGACCCGGACCGCGCGACGGGCGCGAATCCACAGCCACACCCACCAGAGGAGCCCGAGGGCGAGGATCGCCGCCGGGAGCCAGCGCAGGTCCGGCAGCAGGAACCACAACACGATCGCGGCGGGCAGGAACACCACCGCGAGGGTGACGGTGGAGGTGATGCGCCGCACCGTGGTCAGTTTCGGTGACACGCGGCGCCACGCGTCCGAGGGTGGGGCAAACGGTTCCATGGCGTTCGCGGGCTGGCCTGCGAGGCTCGGGTCGGGGACGAAGGCGACGTCGGGGCTCGGCTGCATGGCCTCCACACTAGGGGGTGGGACTGACCGCGCTCACGATTGCTGGGGTGCCTTGGCGTCGATCCCGCCGAACATGACCAGGCCCTTCAGGACCACCGTCGGGGCGCCGGGGACCGGCTCGATGCGCTTGAGGTCGGTGCCGCCGAACAACGCCAGGGTTTCGTTGCGGACGTTGACGCCGGGGGGAACCAGCACGTCGACCCCGCCGAATCCGCAGATGATGGTCAACTCGACCACATCGGAGGAGAAGGTCGCGTTCCGGAAATCGAAGTGGGAGCCCCCGAACAGCGTCAGGTTGGAGATGTGCCGCCGAGCGCGCCAGTTCCCCGTGCGGCGCAGCCCACCGAAGATGGCGAAGGTCGTGTCGGCGCCCTCGCCGTCGGGGCCGCGGTCGACGGTGGGGCCCCCCGCGGAGGAGAAGGCGCCGATGGCGTGGCCGGCGTTGGTGCTCGGGACCAGGTCTGTGGTGAGTGCCCGGAGGTCGTCGAATGTCTTCGCGTTCATGGCCTGGGCCACCCGGGTGTCGTGCTCCTCACGTGAGAGCCGCCCTTCGGCGTAGGCGGCGGAGAGGAGGTCGGAGACGAGAGCGCGGTCGCTGTCCCCGGCGCGCATCCCCGGGCGCGAGGCGGGGGGATTGAAAGAGGTGTCGCTCATGGGAAAAACCCTAAGCCGCCGCACCCGCCAGGTGGGTGGAGATGGCGGGAACCTGGGGACGAATCAGGGCCCCGATCGGGGGGTATCGGCGCGCGGGGCGCGGCCGAGGTGGCGCGGCGGCTTCGGATCTGTAACACTGTTTGGAGCTGTCCCGGGCAGAAGCCCGATGTGACGCGAACGGGGGAATGGACGGATGCAGGAGACGGGTCTGCGCGCGCGCCGATGGCTGGGCCGCGCCACGGCGGTGATGGTCGCGGCGCTGTTGCTTCCCGTCGTGACCGCCAACGGCGCCCTCGCCGAGGTGTCCACGATTCCGAGCGACACCGCCACGGCGACTCCTAGCGTCAGCGCGACGACGACACCGGACGCACAGCCCAGCTCCACACCCACAACGTCCGCCCCGGACGCTCCCGCGTCGAGTGCCACCCCCGAACCGAGCGCCACCACGCTCCCGACAGAGTCTCCGCTTCCCGCCGGGCGAGCCCTGCCCCGCGCCGCCGTGGCACCGCTGACGTGTGAGGCGGGACAGTTCTACGGGCAGGCCGGCTCGGGCAAGGTGTACTCGCTGACCAGCAGCGGCTCCACGATCAATGGGAATGCCACGCTGGTGTTCGACTTCTTCGGGGGAGGGTGGAACGCTTCCGGACAGGCATTCAACGGCCTCGCGATCGGCGGTGGCGGCGCGTTCGCCTATGGCTACAACCGCACGAACTCTCAGCTCTACCGCTGGGACGCCTCGACCGGCGCAGTGACGTCGTGGGCGATGTCGCTGCCGCACGTCGCAGGCAACGAGACCTTCCCGGTGGCGTCACTCATCGCGGGCGGTATGAACCCGTCGCTGTCCAACAGCCCCTACTACTTCGGCGGATGGCGCAAGTCCGGCTCGCAGTTCCGGTTCGAGTTGTTCTCGGTCGTGGGCACGGGCGAGGTCACCTATCTCGGCTGGGTGCCTGGTCCGACCACATCGACTACCGGAGCCAACGGCGACCTCGCCTTCAACTCCGATGGCGACCTCTTCCTGCTGTGGAGCGACGGGACGGGGCATATGCAGATGGTCCCCGTCTCTGCCGCGGTGCTCGCCGGAGCCAACGGCGGCAAGATCGGTGACAATCCGACGACGAGAATCGTGGACGTGCCCTCGGGGCAGTACACCGGTGTCGCGCTCGGAGTGGACGGGGTGGCCTACCTGGGCAACACGTCGCAGAACTTCCGGGGTTACTACGCCAGCACGGCCACGACGGTCGACCCGAACACGGGCACGGTCCTGGCCAGCGGAACCCAGATCTCAGGCGGTGACTTCAGCAACGGCGTGGGCGGGGGATCGAGCCCGCTGGCGGATCTCGCCTCGTGTGGCGATCCGTCGTCGTTGGAGCTCCGCAAGTCGGTGCAGAGCCGTGCTTCGGCCTCCGACCAGTTCACCGTG
>NZ_DAIOIA010000015.1:0-38455 GCF_036744435.1 Propioniciclava sp.
TCCACCAGAAGGTCGTTGTTCAAACCAACGACATCACCGGTTTGAGTTCCAGATTCCGCCGTCCGTCCCTGTTGGCGGACGGCGAGGGTCTGGACGTCGCGGTCGAGGAACACGTTGAACGGGACGCCGGGTTCGCCGTGGATGGCGTCGTCATCAGTGACGATGAGCTTGTCGAAGAAGGCTTGGTTGGCGATCCTGCGGAGCGAATCGTCGATGCTCATGTAGATGGCGTGCATGTCCCCGGCGAGGGCGAGGCAGTCGTCCAGGTGGGCTTTGGCTTGGTCGTACTCGATGTCGCCGGCGTTGATCTGCGCGTCGAGGAACGCGAGCCGCCGCGCGATGCGGTCCTGCTCGGTGCCGAGCAGGTCGAGGGGCACGGCTCCGGCGTAATGAGCCTGCATGAGCTTGGTGCGCTCGTCACGGAGCGCGTCGCGTTCTGCCTTGTACCCCTGGGCCTCGTGCTTGGCGACCTGGTGCAGTCGGTCGAACTCACTGGTGACCAGCTCGCGCAGCGCGGTGACGACGTGTTCGGGTATCTGGACGTGGCGGTAGTAGTCCTCGACGGCGGCTTCGATGTCGGGCACGAACATGGACTTGCGTTCGCAGTTGGTGCGGCGGGCGTGCCGGCCGGTGCACATGAAGTACGGGTAGATGACGCCGCGGCGGCTCTTGGCGTTGGTCAGCGTCAGCCGGGACCCGCACTGCCCGCAGTACAGGCTGCCTTTCAGGTAGTGGTCATGGGACTGGGTCTTCTCCCCGGAGGTCTGGTGCGCGGTGAGCACCGCCTGGACGCGGTACCAGACCTCGGGCGCGACCAGCGGTTCGTGCAGGCCGTCGTAGCTGGCACCGCGGAAGCGGACGCTGCCCTTGTAGTAGGGGTTGGTGAGCATCTTGTGGATCGTGGACAGCACCGGCGGCTTGGAGGGCCGCTTCGGGGTCGGCACGGTGGTCAGGCCCCGGTCGATGAGTTCCTCGCGCAGGCTGATCGTGGAGTAGTTCCCGGTGGCGTAGGCCTCGAAGGCCCACGTGATCAGTGGTGCCCGGTCGGGGTCGACTTCGACGGTGCGGACCTCGCGGCCGAGTTCGTCACGCTTGGTGACGTTGAGGTAGCCCATCGGGGCCTTGCCGTTGGTCCCGCCACCCTGGGCTTTCTGGTTCATGCCCTTGGAGACCTCGCCGGCGAGGTTCCGGGAGTAGAACTCCGCGATGGTGGACATGATGCCGTGCAGCAGCATCCCGGACGGGGTCTCGTCGATGTTCTCGGTCGCGGAGACGAGCATGACCCCGGCCTCTTTGAGGGCGAGGTGGATGGTCACGTCGTCGGCGCGGTTGCGGGCGAGCCGGTCGACCTTGTGAACAATGCAGTAGGCGACCTGGTGGGTCTTGACGTACTCGATCATCCGCATCAGCTCGGGCCGGTCGGCCTTGCGGGCGGACTCGCCGGCGTCGACGAACTCCTCGGTGATGATCGCGTTCAGCTCGCGGGCCTTGCGCAGGTTCGCCTCGCGCTGAGCGGGGATCGAGAAGCCCTCGTCCCGTCCGCCCTTGGAGGCCTGCTCTTTGGTTGACACGCGCAGGTAGGAGACGGCGAGTGTGGTGGTCTCGCCGATGCGATCGAGCGCGGTGGCGGCGGGTGGCTGCTGTGCAGTGGTCGTGGCGGTCATGGGTCGTGTTCCCTTCCCCGGTGGTCGGGGCCAGCACGAGCGGCGGCTACCGCTGGTGCGGTGCGACTCGTAATGGGGAAACACGACCCGGCAGCTCCGAAGGAGCCGGCCGGGTAAGCCACGAAGGCCAAACAGGACTGCGCACCACGACCAAGCCCGAAAGCTCAGCCGTTGGCTTCTTGCGCTTCTGATTCTACCTCGCCGTCCCGACATTGCTCTGAGGCCGGCAGGACGGTGTCGGCGTCCGTCGCGGGCGTGGTGCGGTCCTGCTCGGCGCGGGAGCGGGCCATGCCGATGAACAGTTGGACGAGCTTGTGCAGGTCTGGGCTCTGCCGCGGCTCGGCCTCGATCCGGTAATCCCGCATCCTCTCCGGCAGCCGCTCATCCCTGTCGCGGGAAGCCCGGCCGGTCACGGGACTTCTCCGGTGCGCTCATCGAGGCTGCGGAAGAACGCCTCCTCGGCCTCGCGGCGGGCTTCGACCTGATCGAAGACGAACTGTACGAAGTCCTCCCCGCGGTCGGCGATGATCACGTCCTCCACAGGCGGTGCGGGGTCTTCGCCGGGCCAGGTGGTCTGGCGGGTGGGTCGGTCGCGGTCCAGGCGGGTGCCGGAGGCGGCGACCCATTCGCGGAGCCGGTTCCGGGCGTCGGCGAAGTCACGATGCCAGCCGAACGGCGCGGACCCGGCCTGCTCGGGGTCATAGGCGCCCAGCCAATGCAGATGCAGAGCCGACAGCTCCCACACCAGCTCGGGGTGGCGGTGCCAGAACGGAGGCACCACGCTGGCGGGTAGTCCGTAGGTGCGGCGCAGCCACGCCACCCAGTCGTTGAGCGCGAGCCACTCGACTTCCAGATCGTCGGCGGACAGCAGGTTCCAGTTCACCGGGTGCGGCGGCTCGGCCACATCGTCCGCTCCGGCGTCGGGCCCGTCGTCCGGGTCGAAGTGGTCGGGCTCGTCAGGCTCAGGGGTGTACTCATCCATCGTCGTCAGCCCCTTCCGGTCACAGGCTCACGGCCGCGGGCGATGCGGTGGCCGGGCGGTGCTCAGGTGCGGTGAACGCGGTCGCGTCGCGCTCGGGCGGGCTGCGGCGGGGTGTGCGGTCGACGTCGTAACGGGTGCGGGCCATGTCGTGGCCGAGGCGGCGGGCGACGAACTCCTCACCTTCGACGTTCTGCCCGTCGCGCTGATAGCTGTACTCGCGGACATAGCCGTCGGCAATGACCTTGTCGCCCTTGGCCAGTCGTTCGTGGCCCTGCTCAGCGGCGGCCTTGAACGCGACCAGGTTGTGGAAGGTGGTCTCCAACTGCGTGAACGACCCGTCCTGCTCTTGCCGGTAGTGCTCCTTGCCGACCTTCATATACAGCCGGGCATCACCGTTCTCCGTGCGACTGAGCTGCGGGTCGGACGCGACAAACCCCGAGAACGACTGCTGAGTCTGGATAGCCATCGGACTCTCCTCCTGACACTCACGCGACCCCCGTTAGGAACCGCTCGTGTCAGGCAGGTGCACCCACGCGCCCCACAGATGACAAGGGAGGTCAGGTGTCGGCGGGGCGACGCAGCAGCGCCTCGATGGCCGCGCCGTCCGTGCCGAGCTGGGCGGAGTTGGGGCGTGTCGGCCAGGGCCGCAGGCCGGTCACGATCGGCGGGGCGGACCGCAGCAGGGTGACGCCGGTGCCAAAGGGCAGGGTGCGGATGCGGTCGGGCGGGAGGATCGGCACCCTTCTGATGGAGCGTTGGTTCGATCTGGTGCCGTGGTCGCCGAGGGTCACCGAATCGGTGTACTCGTCCCGTTCGCCGATCAGCGAGGAGAGGTCTTGGAGGTCGCGGGAGTTGGAGGCGCCGCCGAGGATGATCTTGACGATGGAGGCATCCCAGATCGCGCCGGCGGCGTTGTCGCCCCACTTCTCCCGCGCTTGTGCGAGGGACTGCAAGACGGGGAGGCAGGTGATGCCGGTGCCGCCGCCCTCGGCCATCAGCGTCGGCAGCGACGGCAACGGGCTGAGGTTGCCGATCTCGTCCAGGGCGAGCAGCAGGGGCGGGTCGAGCCGGGCACCCGGTGAGCGGGCGGCGAGGCGGCGGGCGGCTTCCACGAGGTCTTCCACGAACGCGGCCACGAGGGACGCGGACGCCCCGGCACCCGCACCCGTCGCCAAGAGAAACAGGGTCCCGCGCTGTTGGAGGAAGGCTTCGGGGTCGAAGTCCTCGCCCTCGCGAGCAGTCACCGCGTCGAGGACGCGCGGGTCGGCCAATGCTGAGAGGGCGAGGGAGACGCCTTGCCAGATGGAGTCGCGCGTCTTGGGGTCGGAGTCGATCATCGCGCCGAGGGAGTCGGCCCATCCGGTGGCTGCGCCGGGGTGGTTCGTGAGGACGGCGACGGCTTCGGCCGCGATGGAGGGGTCCAGGGTCCACCGGAACAGCTCGGCCGGCGGCCGGCCGTCCAGAGCGGCGGCGTGCAGCAGGGCTTGGAGAGCGGTGCGGGTCTTGCCTTCCCAGAACCCGCCCGACTCGACACCGCCGTAAGACAGGCCGGTGGAGGCGGCGAGGCCGGTGGCGCGGATCATCGCCGTCAACGGGTCCTCACACCCCCGCACCGGGGACCACCGCAGGCCGGCGGGGACGCCTTCGGCGAGGTGCTGGGGGTCGAACACTCCCACCGGCCGCCCGTCCCGCGCTCGGGCTTTCAGGGTGGCGGTGAGGTTGTCCGGCCGCGTTGACGTGGTCACGACCGCTCCCGGCGCATCCAAGATGGCATTGATGACCACGTGCAGGCCCTTGCCTGACCGGGGTGGGCCGAGCAGCAGGATCGAGTCCTCCACCGATGCCCACACCTGTTTGCCGTGGCTGGTGCCGAGCAGGTACCCGACATCGCCTGGTGAGGGTTGCTCCACGGAGGGGCGCAGTGTGCCGGCGCGGCGCAGCAGTGCCTTGCCGGAGGCGGTTTGACTGACTTCGTGGCCGGTGGCGGTGCCGGCCAGGCGGCGGGGGTCGGTCTCGGTCTTGCGGGTGTGACGGCGCAGCCACACCCACACCCACCCGCCACCGACGCACAGGCCCGCGAGCAGGAGGCCGGTGACGATCCAGTAGACGACCGGGTTCAACCCTGCGGCGTCGAGCGCGGCGGCGGGGTCGGCGGGGTTGAACAGCACCCCGAGCCCCGACGCCGGTCCCGCGGCGGGCTGGTTGGTGCCGGTGAGGAACGCGGCCACGCTGCCTGATGCGCGCAGGATGAGCGCGACGCCGAACATGCCGACCAGCCCGATCAGGGCGGCGTTGGTCAGCTCGTCCCCGAACGACCCGGCCTGCCGGCCCTGCGGGCTGCTCACGGCACTAGCCTGACCACGATCGTGCCGGAGATACGCCCGTAGAGCACCGCCTCGCCCGCGTCGTCGCCCTCAGGCAGCGCGGCGTCGAGCTGTTGCTGGTCGAGCAGGGCTCGGGCGGCCCCGGTGCCGGTGGCGTCGGTGTGGGCGACGATCACGGCGACGGCGATGTCCTCACCGGGCACGAACCCGTCCCCGGTGACCTCAATCAGCACCGGAGGCTCGTGCTGCGTGGTGTGCTTGGCGCGGCGTGAACGCTGCGTCCCCGGCCCGGCCGGTTCGTCGTCGGGTGGTGGTGGGGTGGGTTTGCGGGCGCGGATGAGGTCGGTGAACACGGTCCCGTCGACCTCGCGGACCTCGATCCGCACCGCTACGGTGCGATCGTGGGTTACCGCGTCCAGCAGCGGCCCGAAGGTGCCCCGTGTCCACTCCGAACCCGCGGAAGGTGACGGGAACGGCGTGCCGTCGACGGTGACGTTCAGGGCGCCGTTCTCAGTGACAGTGATGACGACGTGTGGCAGCGCCACCGGTGTCTCGTCGGGCTGCTGGGACGGGGTGTGGTGCAGCGGGTTGCGGCCCTTCATGACTGACCGCCCAGGTAGCGGGCATCGGTCCGGAACAGTTCCAGCTCGACGGGATGGAGCTGGTGCTGCGAGATGAAGCTTCTGGACTTGATCTTCCACAGCCCCTGTCCGACGCCGAGGGTGGGGAGGAGCTTCTGCTCGGTCCCGGTCAGCCCGAGCGCGGCGGCGGTCGGGCCGAGCTGGTCGGACTCCTGCCGGTAGACGATCCGGGTCTCGGCGTTCGCCAACAAGGAGTTGGCGAGGGACCGCATCGCGGAACCTTGGTCGCCGACGTTGTCGAGGTCGGTGAGCTTGTGGAAGATCAGCATGTTCGCGATCCCGTAATGGCGCGCCAGCCGCCAGTGCGCGTCCATCCGCCGCAGCAGCGCGGGGTGGGACATGAGCCGCCAGGCCTCGTCGTAGATCACCCACCGTTGCCCGCCGGCCGGGTCCAGGAGCGCGGACTCCATCCATGCGCTGGAGCACGTCATCAGCACCGAGATGAGGGTGGAGTTCTCCGTCACCCGCGACAGGTCGAGGCTGATCATCGGCAGCGACGGATCGAACGCCACAGTGGAGGGGCCGTCGAAGAGCCCGCCGAGGTCCCCGGCAACCAGGCGACGCAGGGCATGCCCGACGAGCCGGCCATCCTCCCCGAGGCGCCCATCGTTGTCTTGGGATGGGGACAGGATGCGGTCCACGACCATCGGCAGGATCGGCACCGTGTTCTCCCGCACCGTCGCGGTCAAGGCGAGGTCGATGGCGGTGTGCTCCAGCGGCGTCAGCCCGCGCGCCAGCACGGTTTCGGCGAGGGCGCCGATCAGATCGCGACGCCGGGAGGCGACCGTGGAGGCCCACTGCTCATCCGACAGGCCGGAGGGCCGGTGGCCTTCATCGAGCGGGTTCAGTCTCGTGTGCAGCCCGTGACCGAGGACGATCGCCCTGCCGCCGACCGCTTCGGCGACCGCGGTGTGCTCGCCCTTGGGGTCGCCAGGCACGTAGACGCGGCGGCCGAACGGCAGGGACCGGGTGTAGAGGCTCTTGGCGAGGGATGACTTGCCGGAGCCGACGATCCCGGCCAGGACGATGTTGGGCGCGGTGATGATGCCGCGGGCATACAACACCCAGGGGTCGTACACGAATGACCCGCCGGAGTAGAGGTCTTGCCCGACGAACACGCCATCGGAGCCGAGGCCGCCTTCGGCGACGAACGGATACGCCCCCGCCAACGTCGCGGACGTGTCCTGATGGCGGGGCAGCCGGAACCGGCCCGGCGACCTCAGCGCAGCGGGTCCGGGTTCGCCGACGGCAGGCAGGTAGGTCGTCGCCCGGCGCTCGGCCTTCTCAGCTTCGGCCTTCGCCCGCGCCGCCTGCTTCTCGGCCCGACGTTGCTCGGCCTGGAGGCGGGCGGCGGCCTGGCGGCGTTGCTTGCGCAGCCGGCGTCGCTCGGCGGCAGGAGCGACCAAGACCGAGGTGTGCAGCCGCTCGGGCTCACTCGCGCTCACAGCGAGAGTCCTCGGGACTGCTTCACCGCAGCCACACCGGGATGCTCGAACCACGACGGATCGGGCGCCCTCCGCGACGGCACGGACGCCGCCTGTCTCGCTTCCGGCTCGGGGGCGCCGATCCCGGCGATTGCCTCCCGCGCCGGCACCACACCAGAGTCTTCGAGGACGTCGGCGGGCGGGGTGTGGTGTTCGCGGAGAAGGCTGACGTGGCCGGCGAACGGGTTGTAGGTGAGGGTGTAGCCGTCCTCGCCAGTGATCACCCGGTCCAGCGGCCCGGTCGGGGGCTTGTCGTAGACGTAGCCGTTCTCCAGTGCGGCCTGGGTGGTCTCGTCCCCGTAGTCATAGCCAGCGAGGTGTTCGAGCGCCGCGGCGGTGCCGTCCCGGTCGATCACGTCGAGTACCTGGTCGGCTTCCTCGCCTTGGAGGAACACCACGCTGATCCACTGCCGGCCCGTCCCGGACGCTTCGCTTGCCGGGGCCGGCTCGGCGGGCTCGGTCAGCTCGGTGAGCGCGTCGGCGTTGGTGCGGGCTGCCTCGGCCACCCATTCCGGGAACAACCCTGTGTGCTCGGGCGTGCTGTCGGGATGGTCGAGGGCGTACTGGCGGGCCTCGCCGGCGGCGCCAAGGAACGTGGCGAGGTCGCGGATCGCATGGTCGGGGTCGACGGGCTGGCCGGCGCCGGTGAACAGGTCCCGACCCTCCAGCTCCCGCCCCGTAGTGGTGTCGATGATCCGGTAGGCATAGCGCTGATGCTCACCCGCCGGCGTATCGGGCCACACCGTCAACGTGAGTGTCCCGGCCTGCACGGTCGTGGTCGCGGGGTCGCCATCGAGGCGCGCGGCCAGTCGTTCACGGGCAGCGTCTCGATCCACGACTGGCTCGGGGTGCCACGCGATTCGCCCGGAGTGGGAGAACGCGGTGTTGAGGTGGTCGTGGGCCTGGTCGAGCAGGGTCCCGGCTCGGTGCAGCTCGTCGGCGGCAGCGAGCGCGGAGCGGTCCCCGGCGAGGTGGTCGCCGTCATCGTGCTGTGCCCGGTCCCGGTGGGCGAGGTGAGTATTGGCGAGCTGGTCTAGCACCTGCCGCAGCGATCGCATGGTCGCGGTGAGGTCACCGAACACGGTGTAGGTGTCGGCCGGGTCATCGAACACACGGGAGGCGTGGGCGAGACCCCGCATCGCTTCGGACGCCTCGGCGGCATCGGTGAGCGGGTCGCGGAACGTCGGCATGATGGGGTCTCCCAGACTGATTGAGGGCGTGTGCTCTCAGGTGCGCGGGGTGTCCCTTATCGACGGAAGCCACTGATAGCGGACAGGAGGTGTCCGTGGTGGCGTCTACGGTCGATGACATGACGAGCATTCAGCAGACGCGGACTGTCGCGCAGAAGATGGGCGTCAAGCCCGGCCTGCGTGCGTATCTGCGCGACGCGCCGGCGACGGCTGTCACGGCGATGGGCCTTCCTGACCTCGACGTTCCTGAGACGTTGACGGGCGAGTTGGACTACCTGCATCTGTTCGTCGTTACCCAGGACCGGCTGCGTGAGCAGTTCGGCGAGCTGCGTGACCGACTCCGTCCGGGCGGGATGCTGTGGGTTTCGTGGCCCAAGGGCGGCAAGCTCGGCACCGACCTGACCATCAAGTCGGTGATCGCGATCGGTTACGAACTGAACATGGTCGAGAGCACCTGCCTGCGTATCGACGAGGTCTGGTCGGGACTGAAGTTCACCCACCCCAAGCCCGGCAAGACCTACGCCAACAGCTACGGCACCCTCCCAGACCAGCGGACCTGACTGCGGGCGTGCTCATACGCGGCGGCAGAGTGGAAGGGCGGCGGCGGTGAACGCGGCGGCCTGCTGCCCGACCAGGAGGCGGGTCTCGCAGGAGGCTTGGATCGCGGCCTGCTCGATCGCCGCCACCCCGGCGTCCAGCTCCTCGACGGTGGGTGCGGAGACGGCGATGAGGCCGGTGTAGCGGAGGATGCCGTGGCCGGCGGTGAGGTCGGCTTCCTGTTGGAGCACGTCGTGGTACTCCGCGGTCTGCGCCGCGTCCTCGATCTGCCCGATCTTCGCCCGTTGAGCCTGGTCGGAGATGTGCTCGACCTTCTTCTTCCGGATGTCGCGGGCCGCGGCATCGGAGCGCAGCGGCGTGCACAGCAACGAGAAGCTCCGCTGAATCCCGGTCGAGAGCAGCACCGGGGACAGGAAGCCGGGATAGACCAGCGAGCGGGGCCACTCCGAGACCCACAGCACCGCGTGGTGCGCCGAGTCGGTGCGCAGCCGCGACCAGGACTCGTTGACCGCGACCGGCCCGGCGGTGGCGAGGGACTGGCCGAGCTGTCCGTGGCGTTCGAGGGTGGCGGCGATCGCCGGGTCATAGGCCGAGCGGAGGATCACTGCGATCTGTCCTGGGGTGAGCCATCCCGAGGGTGCCAGGTCGGCCGAGCGCAGCGCCGCGACGAGGGTGTTCATCTCTTGGCGCAGGACCGCGGCCGCGCCGCGCAGGCCGCCGCCGGCGGTCCTGATCTGCCGCGCGGCCGTGTTCATGTCCAACGCCAGCGACAGCGTCGTCGCGTGCCTCTCGCCTGCGGGACCTGCGCGGTCGATCAGCTCGGCGTACGTCTGTGCGGCCCAGGTGTCGTCGGCGGTGCCGTGCGCTTCCCACCATTCCGCGAGGCCGGTACCGGAGTCCGGCAGGGTGCGTTCCAGGACTTGCAGGGTGGCGATGCGGCCGGAGCGGCACACGGTCGCCAGGACACGGCCCCAGGAGGTGACGCGCCGTTCCTGCTCGCCCGGATCGAGGAGCACGAACGCCGGATGCGTGACCTCGCAGACCACCGTCAGCGTGGCGGCGGTGGGGTCGTGGATCATCCCCGCGTTCGTTTCGGGGTCGGTGTACTCGCGGAGTCGCGCCATGTCGCCGGGCAACGCGAGTGTTCCCACTGGTCGGGGCTTGACGACGTGGCGGCGGTAGAGGAGTTGGCCGCCGGTGGTGCGCCAGAGCCACCAGCACGCGACCGGCAGCCATTCCACCGCCGGCCGTCCGGCGACCGGTATCCAGGTCAGGGCGGCGGCGATGACCCAGATGGGGGCGGTGTAGGCGAGCAGGATGCCACCCCCGGCGTAGAGGGCACCGACGACCGAGAGGACGCCGGTGGCGAGGGTGATGAGCTGCGCCAACGACAGTCCCAACAACACGCCGCGGCGGGTGAGGCGGGAGAACTTCACCGGCACCAGCTCACCCGACGACCCAGCGGGCTCGGTCTGCTTCGCGGACATGGCGGCTCACTCCTTCCCGGTCGGCTTCGGCGCCGGCGGCGGGGGCTGCTTCGGCGGACGTGCCTCCGGCTGGGACGGCCCCGCCGTGGGTCCCGCGCCGGGCGTCTTGGGTGCCGGGGTCGACGGCGGGGGCGCCTGCGCGGGCGGCGGGGTGGTGCCCGTCTGGCCCGCGGAGTCGGCGGTGGAGTCGGCTTGGTTGCCGATGGCCTCGCCCGCCTTGGGTCCGGCGGTGGCGGCGTCCTTGGCGACCTTCGCCGCCACGACAGCGGCTGCGGCCGGACCAGCCGCCGCACCCGCGCCAGCCCCACCGCCCGCACCTGCTCCTGCGGAGCTGCTGGCGGCCGCCTTGCTGCCCGCGCCAGCGGTGCCGCTGGAAGAGGCTGGTGTGGGGTTCTTCGGCTCCGGCGGCTTCTTCCCACCGCCACCACCGCCACCGTCGTTGTCGTCGAGGACCTTCTTCGGCTCACCGCCGCCGTTGCCGCCGGGCTTGGAGGGGACCGGGACGGGACTGTTGAGGGCGTTCTTTGCGTCCTGTTCGGAGCCGATGGCGTGGTACATGTCGAACCCGACGAACGCGATGAACTTGTAGGTCAGATACGGGGCGAACGCGGCCATCGCCATCAGCACGATCCCGGCGATCGGATCGGCCACCGAGGCCAGGTCGCCGTCGATGGGTGCGCTGACTTGGGTGATGGCGACGAGGAACATCACGACCAGGACGAGCTTGGAGCAGATCAGTGCGATGACGAACATCGCCCACTTGCTGATCCATCCCCGACTGGCATCCCACGACGCCCCGGAGAAGGCGAGGGGTGCGAACACGATGGCCACCAGCAGCAGCGCCTTCCTGACCAGCAGGGAGAGCCAGACGATGGCGGCGGCGGCGATCGCGAGGCCGGCGAGGAAGATGGTGATGATCGCGCCCACGCCGGGGGCGGCGATGTTGATGCCGACCAGGCCGGCGGCGAGCAGGGCGATCTTGTCGCCCATGCTCTCGGTGGTCTCCCCGGCGGCCTGGATGATCCCGATGCAGAGCTGGTCGACGATCTCCAGCAGCAATGCGGTCAGGGTGATGACGACGAAGCTGCCGAGCACGCTCTTGGCGAGCCCGAGTGCGGCACGGGACAAGGCGGTGGGGTCGCGTCGGATGAGGCCGGTGATGAGCTGGAGGCAGAAGAAGATCAGCATCACGAACACCGCGATGCCGAACAGGATGTTGTAGACGCTCACGTACTCCGGGCTGGTGACGTCCACGAGCGTGGTGGTGTCGAACACCGCCCAGACGGCCTCGAACAGCCACCCGGCGGCGGCGCCCATCGCACCGGCGAGCCAGTCGAACGG
Source organism: Propioniciclava sp. (assembly GCF_036744435.1). Classification (NCBI taxonomy): domain Bacteria; kingdom Bacillati; phylum Actinomycetota; class Actinomycetes; order Propionibacteriales; family Propionibacteriaceae; genus Propioniciclava; species Propioniciclava sp. Next base: position 11,672 of record NZ_DAIOIA010000015.1, read on the forward strand.
CGCCGACACCAGACTGGCAGCGGCCTCACCGGCGGTGTCGCAGACGGTCGAGACGAGGGGGATATCGCACACACCCACCGCAGATCACTCCTTCACGCCAGGGTCGAGTAGGGCGGTCAGACCTGCTGGCCGACGTTCCAGAAGAAGTTGATGAGCGTGACCGACGCCCCGCAGATCACCGCGGCGCCGCAGGAGACGAGGACGCCGATCTTGCCCCTGCCCGCGAGGTGGGGGTTGGAGGAGTTGGCGCCGAAGCCCCACACGATCGCGCTGATGATGAGTGCCAGGACGGAGAGGATCAGGCCGACGGTCATGACGGCGCCGACGATGGTGCGCAGCTGCGCGATGCCGGGCAGGCCGTCGCTGTTGGGGTCGATGTTGATGTCCATCGGCACCACGAGCGGTGCGGCGAGGACGGTGGTGGCGAGGTCGAACACGATGGGCTCCTGACAGGAACAGCCCGCCAGAGACGGCGGGGAACACGGACGGGGTTCACGCATCAGGTGCGCCCCACCTCCACGTGTCCGAGTCCGACCACCGAGAGGCGCAACAGACGGATGCCGCCCCACCCCGGCAGGGCGAGACGGCATCCGTGGCGCGACGATGGATGACGGCGGCGGCGTGCGGGGTGTCAGAGCTGGTCGCCGAGGGCGATGAGCCAGTTCATCCACGCGACCCCGCCGCCGGCCAGTACCGCGGCGCCCAGGGCGACGAGGACACCGGTGCGGCCCTTGCTCGCGATGGCGTGGTTGCCGTTTGCGGCGGCGATCGCCCACACGATCGCGGACACGATCAGCATGAGCACCGCGACGATCAGCACGAACGTCAACAGCGCACCGATCACCGCACGGAGGTCACCGATGCCGCCGAGCCCGTCGAAGTCCGGGAACACGTCCATGACCGCTCAGCTCCCGGCTCGTACGGAGACATGGACGTGGTCGGCGTGCGATCCGGTGATGCTGTCGGGGTCGTGCATGCCGCCGCCGTCGTAGGGACGCCAGCCCTCGGCGTCGCGGGCGAGAGACCAGATTTTTCCGTCCCAGATCAGGTACTCCACGCCCAGGGCTTCGGCATGGGTCTTCATCCAGTTCGTCACGTCCCAGCCGAGCTCGCGCTGCGCCGGGGTCGGGCGCTGGCCGATGGCGTTGCCGAACGTGCCGTCACAGGCGCGGCCGAGGGGGTGTTCGGAGACGGAGCCGGGGCGGGGTGAGTAGCAGGCCCAGCTCGTGTCGGGGAACGCGACGATCGTCTGCTGATACAGGTGCAGCATCCGCGCGGTGATCTGCCCATCCGACGTGGGGTCGTCGACCATGCGGTTCGGGTCGCCCTCGAACGGCTCCGGCGACCCACCGGGAGCGCTGCCATTCTCAGGGTCGCAGTCCTCGCCGGGGGTGCCGGGGCCGGTCTCAGGTTCGGGCAGGTCGGCCGCGTCATGGGAGTTGAGCCAGGCGGCGGGGTCGGTGTGCTCACCGTTCGTGCCGCCGATGCGGACCTCGAAATGCAAGTGCGGACCCGTGGAGTTGCCGGAACTGCCGATGTCGCCGATGTGCTGCCCGGCGACCACCTGGTCTCCGGGCGCGACGTGGATGCCGTGCTCCCACATGTGCGCATACGCGGTCGCGACCGTCTGACCGCCGATGGTGTGCTCGATGACGATGAGCCCGCCGTAGCCGCCGGAGAACTCCGCCACCGTGACGGCGCCATCGGCTGCCGCGAGCAGCGGGGTGCCGTCCGGGGCGGCGAAGTCGGTCCCGGTGTGGAAGGAGTCCTCGCCGGTGATCGGGTGCACCCGCGGCCCGTACTCGGAGGTGAGGACCCAGGTGCCCTCCGGGACCGGGAACACCACCCGCGAGGACTCCGGCCGGGCAGCCTGTACGACCGGAACCGCGTCGCCACCCGCGGCCGTCGTGGTGGTGAGGGTGGACAGGATGGCCTCCGCGACCGGCTCGTAGTTGCGGTACCGGTCGGGGTAGGCGGAGACTTCGACGGCTTGGGCGGCCTCGCCCTTGTCCATGTCCTCCCAGCCGGGAATGTCCAACAGGCCCCGCGGCGAGGGGTGGTTCGGACCGGTGGGTCCGCCGAAGAACGCCTCCGCCTGATAGACGGGGTCCATCAGCTCGGCGACGGTTCCCCACCCGGACTGTGGCCGCATCTGGAACAGGCCCAACGAGTCGTGGTCTCCGCCGTCGCCGTCGTTGGGGTAGTTCGCGCTCTCGGGGTAGGCGCTGGTGTTGGAGAGCATCCGCAGGGTGGATTCGGTGAGTGCGGCCATCAACGCGATGACCAGCCCGTCGCGACTCACGCCGTCGATCCCGGAGCCGGTCTCGATGATCGTCGCGGCGTGGGTGAGCTGGGTCCGGTTCAGGGTGAAGGTCTCACCGTTCGCGGTGGTGACCTCCAGCTCGTCGGGGACGTCGCCAACGGTGAGGTTCGTCCCGCCGGGGACGACGCAGGCGCCGGTGGCGGTGAGGGCGGGGTTCATCACCACGCCGATCCCGACCAGGATCAGGGAGGGGGCGAGGAAGAGCACCGCGAGGGTGGCGATGGCGAGCTTCTTCAACACGACCGATCAACCCCCTGGCTACTGGAGGGGGTTGTCGAGCTGGGACAGCCGCAGCAGGTGGCAGGTGTCGTAGGTCGGTGCGCAGACGATGAACACCGTGAACGCCACCGCATGCTCCGAGGCGACTTGCTCGTCGTTCCAGACCCCGGTGCGGTGGCGGGTGCCCTCGATCGTGTACGCGATGGTGCCGGGCGCGAGCTGGCCCGGCTGGGCCTGCTCGACCGCCTCACCCCACGCCTCCGGCACATAGGCGTCCTCGATGGTCAGGTGCTGGGCGGTGGTGTACTGACGAAGCTCCAGCCAGGCTTCCCGCGACGGGAGGTATGCGGCGACGTCGGAGGCGAGCCCGGCCTGCTCCGCACCCGAGGGGTCGCCCACGGCGAGGATCACCGAGCTGTAGTCCAGCGGCATCAACCCGCTGCCGGTGTCCCAGGCGAACAACGCCTCGGCGACGTTGCCGGCGAAGGTCTCCGGGTCATCGGACGCCTCGACCTCCGGCAGCGCAGGCAGAGTCGGTGTTCCGGTCGGGCCGGGTTCGCCAGGTGAGGTGACCACCGGCCCCGGCCGCGTCCCGCTGTCCCCGCCGGGTGTATCGGGCTTCGGTCGCCCGGCCAGCAGGCCGTAGACCCCGATCCCGGCGAGCACCACGATCGCCACGAGCGCGGCGATGAGTGCGATGAGTCGGTGACGGGAACGAGGATCAGACGAGGCGAATGGGGTCTTCATACCCGGCAGGTGCGCCCACCCTGACCAGACGGAGGAACCCGAGGACGGCGATGGCGCACGGCCCGGTCAGAGGGCGCGCAGATGCCCCCGCGCCGCGGGGGCATCGTCGGCTGCCCGGCGGTCGCGGGCGGCGCGCAGCTCCTCGGCGAACCGGCTGGTGCCTTCGGCGGTGTCCAGGAAGCCCGCGATCTGCTCGTCGGTGAGTTCGGCGGCGAGCTGGTCGGGGTCGTAGTGGGTCCACCACTCGGTCAGCTCGCCCCAGGTGTGGATGAACGCCCGCACCGGATACCGCACCGGCTCCCCATCGACACCGGTCAGCGGCACCGGGCGCGGCACCGGCTGCTTGCCCTTCTGCTTCTTGGCGGCAGTGGCGCGGGCGACGGCCTCGTCGGCCATCTGATGTAGATCGGCCTCCCGCGCGCCCTGCGCAGCGATCGCCGCGTCGCGAACCGCCAGGTAGATGGGATGCACCGGGGCTCCGGCCTCGATCCGCTCCAGCCCCGCCTGTGCCTCAGCGCGCAGGCTCTCGGGTTGGGCGGGGTCGGCGGCGAGATGTTCGAGGTAGCCGATCTTCTCTAGGGTCGTGTGCGAGGCGCCGCCGGGGACCATCGCCGCCGCCTGTTCACGCGAGTCCCCCAAAGCGGTTGACGGTCCCGCAAAATTTGCGGGACCGTCACTCCCCGGCTGGTAGTCGCTGCTGAACTGCGTGGAGACCTTGCGGCGGGCGGCGTCTTCGGCCATGACCTGCTTCAGCTCCCGGTACAGGGCGGCGGCCTCGCGCTGGGTGAGCGGTTTGTGGAGCATGTTGTCGTCCTGTTCGGCCAGGAGCTGTCCGAGTCGGTCGGAGAGTCCGGAACGGACCCACACGTTGACCTTCTTCTCCCCAAGCCGCTTGATCGCCGCGAGCCGACGCGCTCCGCAGACGAGCACGCCGTCCGGGGTGACGGTGATGGGTTGCAGCAGTCCGTCGCGTTCGATGGAGGCGGCGAGTTCGTCGATGTCGCCCAGCTCGGTGCGGTGCCGCCGGCCGACCCGGATGGACTCGACCGTCCACTCCAGCTCGATGTGTCCCGGATCGAAACTCACTGCGCCTCACCCCCGGCGGGACGGCGCCGTGGGGCGGCCAGGGAGAGGGAGAGCACGAGGTCGTCGTCGCGCAGCAGCACCGGCAGCGTCTCGCCGATCAGCAGCCGCAACAGCACCCCCTTGCCGGCACTGGTGGCGGCGTAGGCGGGGTGGGGGTTGCCGAGCAGTGCCCGTAGCAGCACGGTCCACGAGGCGCGGGGCAGGTCGAGTAGGGCGCGGGCGTGCCGGTCTCGCCGCAACGCCTCGTAAGCGCTCTGCCGGGTACCGGCCCGCATCAGCGCCCCACAGACATGCTCCACCGACGCCCGCGCGGTCTCCGGTGCCCAGCCCAGCAGGCACAGCAACCCGATCGCGTCCTCGCTCGCCGACGCAGCGGACATGCACGCCTGATCCGAACCGCCGGAACCACTATCGCCCGCATCGGCGCTGGTGTCGGTCTCGGTGTCTACGGCACTGGGGTCGGTGACGTGGAAGGCCGGGTCATAGTCCATCAAGGCGTTGTCGCGATCGCCGAACCGCTCCGGGTCATGGAACGCGGACACGTGGGGGCGGCGGGCCTGGTGGACCGAGCAGAGCAGTCCTTGGGCGCGTTCCTCGAAGATGCAGGTGATCCGCACCCCGTGAGTGACCATCGCCCACGGATCGTCCGCGCGCCGGGTGGAGGCGTACTGCATCGCGTCGAACGCCGCCGACGCGGCTTCCCAAGGGTCCAGGCCGTGCTTGCGCGCTAATGGGGTGTACTTCTGCGCGGCGTAGGCCATCAGCTCCCGCGCCACGGGGTCGGAGGTCCATGCTCCCTCGCCTGCCTCGTGCAGTCGAGTCAGCAGGGTGCGCAAGCCCTCACCGGTGGTGAAGTCTGCCTCGTCGTGGTGGTCGGTTGTGGTGGTCATGGTCGGTCACCTGTTCATCCCGACACCCGAGCGCACCGGAGACTCGTGAGTAGCACCGCTGCGGCCGAAGGCGGACAGCGGCGGCAACCGGCGCGCCCGGTCGGCGAGGTCGTGCATCCGGTTCGCGATCGGGGCGCGGGCGCGGCGGGCCAGCTCTGCCTCGAAGTCGATACCCCGCCCCGACAGCGACGCGGAGTGCCGAGCGATCAAATCGGTGGGTCGCACCCACTCCACACCCCGCGCCCGCCTTCTGGCGATGGGCGTGCCCAGGTCGCCGTCGCGGCGGACGTGGGCGGCCTCCACCGCATCCGGCGTGCCGGTCTTCTCGACCGGCTCCGACTGCTCATGCCGCCGGTCGGGTGTCTCGTGCTGCTTCTCGTGCTGATCGTGCGGGTTCCCGTTCATCGGGTCGCCTCCTCACCATCGGTCATCTCAGGGGTGCTCGTGTCAGGAAGGTGCGCACGGGCGAACCAGCGGCCGACCGTGGACGGATGCACACCGAGTTCGCGGGCGATCCGCTTGTTCGACCACCCCGCGCCCCGCAGGTCCGCCGCCCGGTCCCTGCGCTCCAGTGCCGGTGCGGACGTAGACGTGTCGGGCACGTTCCTGCCCGCCCGATGGGCTGGCTCGCCCGCGGTGCGCGGCGTGGTCAGCTCTCGCGGCTGTGACGTTGACGGTGCGTCGAGGACCGCGGGGGACGAGGCCGTGGGGTCGGAGACCGCGGCCTCGGGACCGGCGGTGCCGGGTGCGGGACGGGTGAGAATGACGGTCAGGTGGGTGATCGCCAGCAGCACCACCGGCGGCACCGCCGCCACGCTGGCGGCCAGCACGCCGGGCACGTCGGCATCGGCGGCGACCACAGCGTGGATCGCGTTGGCGGCCACCGAGACCGCGGCGCCGCCGATCAGCAGCGCCCACGGATACCACGCCGTCTTCTGCCCAGCGAGAGCAACGACGGCGACGGTGGCGACGACGATGATGCCGTCCACGATCAGCGGCCACGCCCACGCCTGCCCCGCACCCACCCCGGACCTGGCGGCCAGGTCCACCAGTGCGGTGAAGGAGAGCCAGAACGCGCCGGCGGCGATGAACACCGTCCCGGACACCGCCGTCACCACCGCCCACCGGCGACCCGCTGCCCTGCTCGCGATCGGGGTGGTCATCACAACCCCCACACCCTTGATGACTCGGTTGACGGGCGAGCGGGATCACGGTTGAACCAGCCGTCCGCGGCCAGCGGCGACGAACCCCGCACCGGTGACGACCCATCGCGCGCGCCACGCCGGGCAGGTGCGGGGTGGACGGTGCGGTAGGCGGAACGGACCGTGGTGACGATCTCGCGCTCGGCGAGCCCAGCGTGACTGGCGGCCGCGGTCAGCACATCCAGCGCATCCGAGGCGGGGAGCCCGTTCTCCGCGAGGCGGCACGCGGCCCAGAACAGGCCACGGTTCCGCTCACCTTCACCACGGGCGGCGACCCACGCCGCCAACCGGGACACGTCCACATCGGCGTCCCGATCCACACCGCCAGACGCAGGACGGCTCGGTGTGGGGTGGGGGTCGAGGAAGTCCCGCAGCCGCTGCGCGTCTAGGACGCGGGCGGGGCCGGTGTTGACCTGCTCGACCTGGTACCCGCTTGTGGTGCCCTCGATGGAGCAGGTCGAGGGCGGGACGATGATGTAGCCGCCGTCGCCGCGGAAGTCGATCCCCGCGCGAGCCGCCTGCCACGACCGCTGCTCCGAGCCGGGCGTGGCCGGGTAGTAGGCGTGCATCCCGCCGGTGGGCGTGCGCACCAGCAGCTCCCACCCGTGCACCAGCCCGGCGCGGTGGGCACGGTCGAAGCTGGCGCGACCATCGACCGGGCCGTGCACATCGACATCCACCACGACCGCGCCCGAGGCGGCGCCGGTCGGGACGCCGATGTTCGCCCCCGGCGACTGCCGCCACCACGCCTCAATCTGATCCAGGTTGGTGGTGGCGTCGTGGAAGCCGTGCTCGGTCGCCGGCCGCTTCCCATACGAGGTGCATGGGAAGACCGGCACGCCCGCAGCCGCGAACTCGCGCGCGGCTGCCGACAGCGGCCATGACCCGTTCATCCGAAGCAGGACCGAGGAGACGGCGCCGTGCTCGGCCATCACAGCCCCCGCGCCTCGAACGCCGGCACCGGTACGGAGCGTGCACCTGGTTCAGGCAACGACGCCACCCGCCGCGGCGAAGTCGGCTCGGCTGCCGGTCGCGCATGTACGGCTACCTCGCGGTGGGCCGTGTCCCGCTCCAAGCCAGGTGGAGTGCCGTCACCGACCTGCGCGGTGTCGAGTCGGTCCAGGATCGCCAGGGCGGTCTTGCGGACCCGCTCCCCGGTGGCCTTGACCACCTCCACCGGCTCCTTGCCATCCACCCGAGCGGCCCAGGTGGAGACGTACGGGATCGTGTAACCGGAGGTGTCCATCCCGTGGGCGGCGCCGACCATCAAAGCGACGGACTCGGCCTCGACCTCACCGATCCCGCGATGCTGCCGCGCCTCCTCCTGGTCGGGACCGTGGAGCAGGACATGGCCGAGTTCATGAGCGAGGGTCTTGACCTGCGCGGCGGGGTCCATGTCCTCCCGCACCGCGACCGTGTTCGCGGAGTAGTCGGTCATCCCGTTCGCACCGTCGATCATCCCCGCATGCGGCACCCGCAGCACCGCGAACCCGGCCGCCTCCACCTGCTCAGAGAGGCCGTCCCACAACCCCGCGGGCGCCTCGCCTTCCAGCAAGTTTGGTGCTGGGGGCTCGGGGATCGGGTCACCAGAGGTCTGCGAGGCGTCCCACACATAGGCCGGGCGGACGCCCACCATCTTGGAGCGCACCACCTCACCGGCACGCGGCTTCTCACCCTTCCCAAGACGCCGCCAAGACTCCGCATCCGCAGGGTTCGCCGAGGCAAACCGGCCCGTCACGGGAGCGAGAATCTGATAGCCGGGCTGGCCCTTCTCCACCTGCCGGCCGAGTGTCTGCCACTGCTTGTAGCCGGCCACATACGACGGGAACGGCCCCGGAACCCGACCCTGCTCGTAGGCACCCTGATGTTGGTCCCAGATCAGCAGGGTGTTTGAGAACGATCTGGCCCTGAACTGTGCCGCGAATGCGAGCGCGCGCGACCAGTCCTCACCGGAGACGAGGTGTTCGACCGCCCCGGTCAGGCGCTTGTGCAGCTCATCGAGCTTCGCCTCCCGCGCCGCCTGCGCTCGCTCTCGTGTCGTCGCCATCGGCGTGTCCTCCCGATACTCTGAGCACCCGGCCGACCAGGCCCGGTGACCATTAGGTACGCCGCGAAAACCAGCAACGACAGACGGACAACGAAACAGGCGATGTGACCGTCAGGTACGGCGGTCAACCCGACGAGTCCCCACCGGACTACCAGCACTTGACGCCTTCCGTACCGGGAGGCGGGAAGGCTGCGGTGATCCGTATCGTCGATGCCGCGATCTGTACCTTCAGGATCAGGCGGCAGCTCTCTTCCGGATCATCATCCGATAGCGAGTTGGTGTCACACCTACGGCGTGACGAAACATCCGTGCAGCATGGCCGCGACTGCACCACCCCACTTCGCGCATCGCTGCCTCAATCGGCAGGTCTGTCTCGCGCAGCAGCCGAGCCAGATGCTCGGCTCGTACGGTCGTGAGGTACGTCATGGGGGTCTTGCCGTAAGCGTCCACGAAGATCCGCCCGAGCTGCGAGGGCGATAGATTTATTGCGGCCGCGAGTCGACCAAGTGTCCAGTCGTCGGCCGGCGCGTCGCGAAGCAGGTGGAGCGCTTCGCGAGCCTCGTCCCGTAGAGGCGTGAACCGCCGGTGGCGTGGCGTACCAGGGCGACCCGTCCTCCGCAGGTTCGAAGTCCGTCGCACCGGCGACGTCTTCACGTATGGGCTTACGATATCGAGCACGCCAAAGAGCAGCGCCTGCATCCGATAGAAACTCTCGGTGCACGGCCCATCGACACTGAGCGCGACCAACTCGTCCAGGAGTGGTGTAAATATCCGAGCGCGGTCCTCTCCAAGGCGGAGTATCTGGGCCGACTCGGAGTAGAGCTCGTCGGTGAAGTCATGCGCCTCGAACCGGTCTGCAAGCAGCTCGGCATGCTGCCAGAAGATCTGGTCGACGACGTAGTCTTGGTCCAGGCAGAGCGTGGTGACGGTGACTAGATCCTCAGGTTCGCTTCCGCACAGGGTGTTGGCGCCCAGGGCCACGACGTCACCGGCGCATACTGGCCTCTCGCCGAACTCGCTGAGTACGATCGCGGACCCTGCGCGGACGAAGATCAGCTTGACGCAGTCATGCGCCACGGGCGCGATAGGCACACGGATGCTGCGAGTACGAGCGACGATCGGTTGAAAGCGCACTGAAGGCATACACGCCCGCTACTGCCGACCCGCGCCAGGTATGGACTGGGTCATGACGTGCGCCCCTCTCATCGCGAACGCTGGTGGGGCGCCCCGAGGTCTATGGACATCGACGTCCGGCCGACCTCTAGGCGGGTGTGAGTCGCGAGGCCCTACCCCAGCGTGTTGCGGCGCGCAGCCCTCTGGCCGAGAGGTCGCACAGTGGTGAGGTCGGGCAGTCATGGTCGGCGTTCTTGGTCCTCTCGCACGGCGGCAAGGCGCTCGCATCCCCGCCCCGAGGGCTTGATCTGGCTTCCGCCGCAGCGGTGCTGACTCGCGGCGCGTGTAAAAATGTAGCAGATAGTACAATCTACTACCACGGATTGGTCCGCGTCGACCGCGTCGGTGTCAGCCTCGGGCGAAGGGAACGTGACTGTCCCGAACCGCTGCAGGTGGACACTCCGTGGTCAAGAGTGCTGTTCACGCGTATTGGGACGTGTCCTGACCTCCGCCGTGAACACGTCCGGCGGTATTGCAGGCTTCGAGACCCCGGAGTCCCTGGGTGCATCAGCGCACCAGTATTTCGTACTTGACAGTACATAAAAGGCTCTGGCATCGTGATGTCCTGTGAGTGGAGAACCTCGTGCGACCAACCGCGCAAGCGCCAAGGACCGGCGGGCGCAGGCCGAGCAGATCGGTTGTGCCGACATAGTCGATGCGTTGGGTCGTCGCCACCGCCACGGCGCGCACATCCTGGGGCTGGAGAGCCCCACCCCCGGCAGGGTCCTCTTCGGACCAGCCGTGACGATCGCCTTCTTCCCCAGTTGCGCTGCAAGCGTCGACCCCGCAGTGCACGATTTCCGATCGCTGTTCCGTGAGGCAGTTGGGGACGACTCTGAGGGAAAAGTTCTTGTGCTCGCGACCAATGGCCATCCAGGCGTCTCGGTAGGCGGTGGAACGAAGCTGGGTCGCGTGCACCACTACGGGCTCGACGGAGTGCTGACAGATGGCCGACTCCGGGACTTCACTGAGCTCCGAACGTACGGGTTCACCTCGTACTGCGCTGGTGAGGCGGTGGAGGCTGGCGGTGCGCTGATCACTCCACACCGGGCGAATGTTCCCGTGGTGCTGCGCGGTGTCGGCGTCATGCCGGGCGACTATGTTTTCGCCGACGGGTCGGGTGCGGTCATCATCCCCGCTGCAGAGATCGACGAGATCCTGCTCGGTGCCATAGCGGTCAAGCAGGAGGACGCGCACTTCCGCGAGCAGATCGCGCAGGAACGCGCCAGTGCCGGGGAGAGCACCCGGGGAGAGCGAGAGCGATGACCAAGCCGGAGCGCGACGAGCGAACAGAGCAGTCACCAGAGTCTGGAAAGGGAAGTGGCGCCGGTTTGCACCGCGCTTCTCGACACCATTCCGAGCCCGAGATGGACGGCCACTTCAGCGACATCGTAGGCCGCGAGATGTTCGCTTGCCCGCACTGCGGGCACCAACTCAGCATGTTCAGAGAAGCGCGGTCGAGCCCTGGAGACAAGGCCGCTGCCTGGGTGGCGAGCGTCGCGGGCTCATGGCCGTTCCTGCTGATCCTGGTGGTGGCGATTCTCGCGTGGTTTGTCGTGAACACCATCTTGCCGCTCTTCTATCCCCACCCGACGGCCATGCTGGACTATCTAGGAACGGCTCTGGCGATCGTCGCTGCTCTGCAGGGACCGCTGATTCTGCTCACTCAGCGACGGGAGTCCGACCGGGACCGTGCGCGAGACATCGAGACGTTCCACATCTCTCAGAACACCGAAGCCGATCTGCACTCGATCAGTCATGCCATCAACTCGGTTCTTGAGCAGTGGGAACGCGACCGGTCGTCAGGTGCCGTTGACGCACCGGGAGGTAGCGGTGCGCCTGAGAAACCACGGACGGGAGCGACTCGATCGCAGGACTCATCGTGACCCCCGAGGCTGGCGGCTCCAGTCCAGATTGGGGGCACGGTGAGTGAGAAGAAGCCGCGACGGCTGACCGCCAAGGGCGAGGCCACCCGTCTGCGTATCGTCGCGGCAGCCGCCGATCTCATGTACACGCAGGGCGTTGAGGCCACCAGCGTTGACGATGTCATAGAGGCCAGCGGAACGGGCAAGTCTCAGGTTTACCACTACTTCTCGGACAAGACCGAGTTGGTTGAGGCAGTCGTGAGGGCCCAGATTGAACGGGTGCTTGGCGAGCAGGCACCATTCCTCGACGACCTGCGCACGATGCGCGGCTTCGAGCGTTGGCGGGATGCGATCGTGGTAGGAGTGCGTGGTTGGCGAGGTGCTCACGGCTGTCCGATGGGGTCGCTGGCGGGCGAGATCGCTGGCCGGTGTGAAACTGCGCGTGAGAATCTCCAACGAGGATTCAGCGTCTGGCAGCACTGGTTCCGTCTCGGACTGGAGCGCATGCAGGACTCAGGCGAGCTACGGCCGGACGCAGACCCTGAAGAGCTAGCCGTCGGTCTGATGGCCGCTGTCCAAGGCGGGTACCTCCTCGTCAAGACCACACGGGACGAGCGCAGCATGGCGATCGCGCTCGACATGGCTCTCGATTCCATCCGCGTCGCGCTGAGCGCCGCAGAGTGAACTGCGGGGGAGGGCACATGCCTTCTGAAGCACGAGTTCCAGAGCTCGCGCGCGATTCCACGAGCCATGCCATGGTGAGGAGTTGTGCCCCCGACTCTCACAGTTCGAGCTCTATCCACTCGATGCCTCCCGAGCATGATGGTGCGAGTCAGGCCACAGCCAGCTTGCAGGCAATGGTCGATCGGGTTCCTGAAGGCTGGACCGTCGTCGCATACGAAGGTCGCTCATACGGATTGACCCGTACCACGCGAGTGCATGGCCAGAGCATCAGCATCTCGGCCGAGGAGCTAGGAGGGGACGACCTGATCAGCGCCAACGTGTACCGCACTCGCAAAGCAGAGCACCTACGGCCCTGTGAGGTATCCGAAGCCAAGGTGCTGGCATTCCTGCGCGGATGGACGCCCGCATGAGCCCTCGCGACACTCTGTCAGCAGGATCAGGAATCCACGCCGAATCCTCTGGTGTGGCTTCATCGACTACGAGGACCACGACATGTTGGCATGGCCCCGTCTAGAGATTCCACGCTTGGATGTACACGGGCCCGCAGTCTCGGTCTATGACACTGAGAACCGATCCTTGGTGACGTTGCCGCCGAATGACGCCGCGCGGATGTACGTCTGCGGCATCACACCCTACGACTCCACTCATCTCGGCCATGCGGCAACCTACGTCGGCTTTGACCTACTCAACCGCGCCCTTCGAAACGCCGGGCACGATGTCATCTATGTTCAGAACGTCACCGACATCGATGACCCGCTGCTGGAACGCGCCCACGCGCGAGGCATTCCCTGGAGTGATCTCGCACAACGCGAGACCGAGCGATTCCGACAGGACATGACAGCCTTACGCGTCCTGCCACCCGCACACTTCGTCGGAGTCTCCGAGGCCGTCACCAAGATCATCTCTCGCATCGAGATGTTGAAGGAGCGCGGCTCTATCTACCGAGTGGGAACCGACCTCTACTTCGAGGTGTCTGCCGACCCATCCTTCGGCCGCGTATCGTCACTCGACCGCGATGTGATGTTGAAGGACTTCGCCGAGCGTGGCGGTGACCCCGATCGGAGAGGCAAGCGCGACCCGCTCGACTGCCTGGTTTGGCGCGGCGAGCGGCAAGGGGAGCCGTCCTGGCCCAGTCCGTGGGGGCCGGGACGACCCGGTTGGCACATCGGATGCACCACAATCGCCCAGGAACATCTGGGATCATCCTTCGACGTACAGGGCGGAGGACGAGACCTGGCATTCCCGCACCACGAGATGTCCGCAGGACTCGGTCATGTCATTCATCCACAGCATCGGTTCGCGCAGACCTTCGTCCATGCCGGGATGGTTGCGTACGACGGCGAGAAGATGTCGAAGTCGCGCGGAAACCTGGTCTTCGTCTCCTCTCTGCGAAAGCAAGGAGTGGACCCTGCGGCCATCCGCCTCGCCCTCATGCGGCACCACTATCGATCAAGCTGGGAGTGGACAGACGCCGAAATCTCGGCCGCACTCGACACATTGAAGCAGTGGCGTCGTGCCCTGGCTCTCGGTAGCGGGGCGCCGGCAGCACCGGTCGAGCAGGCCGTGCTCTCGGCACTAGCCGCCGACCTTGACGCTCCGGCCGCAGTCACCATTTTGCAGGAGTGGGTTGACGCCTCGCTTGGTACCGACACAGTGGCAGACAAGCGAGACAGCTCTGCCCCTATGACGGTTCGACGTCTGGCGGACGCCTCACTCGGTCTCTTGCTCTGATCGGATCACCCCGGAACGGAAGTATTCGACCATCGTGCACGAGTTGGCTACGCCTGCGTCCAGGTGGTGCCTGAGGTGTGGTCCTGGATGGCGATCCCAGCGCTAGCCAGTTCGTTCCGGATGCGGTCGGCGGTGGAGAAATCTCCTGCGTCCCGCGCATGAGAGCGATTCGCGAGTAGAACCTCGACGAGGGTAGAGATCGTGCTGCCATGAACGTCGGCTCGCGGGGCGGTCGTGAAGCCGCCGGGCTCGATCCCTAACACTTCGGTCATCGCGAGCACCGATTCGTACGTAGACATGGCGGCAGCTGGATCGCCGTTATCCAGAGCGATGTTGCCCGCGCGCACGTGGTCGTGCAGGACTGCGAGCGCCGCTGGGACATTCAGGTCGTCGTCGAGCGCGGCCGCGAAGGCAATGGGCGGCGTCGGGGCGTCGGATGCTGTGTTCGCGAGTCGTGTGCGTGCTCGGTGCTGGAACGTCGCGATTCTCGTGACTGCAGCCTCGGTGTGCGTGAGATCCTTCTCCTGATAGTCCAAGGCACTGCGGTAGTGCGCGCTGAGCAGGTAGTAACGCAGCGTCGCCGGGCCGACACGGCGGAGGAGTTCATCGGCATACAGAGAGTTGTTCAGCGACTTGGCCATCTTCTGCCCGTCGATCGTGACGAGGCCGTTGTGTATCCAGTACTTGGCGAACTCGTCGCCTGCTGCGGTGGACTGGGCAAGCTCGTTCTCATGGTGCGGGAATCGCAGGTCGAGGCCGCCTCCGTGGATGTCGAACGCACGTCCGAGGTAGTGCTGGGACATCGCTGAGCACTGTATGTGCCATCCCGGCCTGCCGGTTCCCCACGGTGAGCGCCAACGCGCGGATTCTGGGTCGCTGGGCTTGGCTCCCTTCCAAAGCGCGAAGTCGCGGGGATCGATCTTTGCCCCGCCAGGCCCTTTATCAGGGTCCGCTACGGCGCCGGGGGTCTGCCTGGTGAGCTTGCCGTATGCCCGCCAGCTGCTGACATCGAAGTAGACGTCGCCGGAGCCGTCGCTGGCGACGTAGGCGTGTCCGCGGCGAAGGAGTCGTTCGATCAGGGTCAGTGCCTGCGGGATGTGACCGGAAGTTCGGGGCTCATGGGTTGGCGGGAGAACACCCAGCGCGGCGTACGAGCGCGCGAACTCCGTCTCGACACGGTAGGCGCGTGCCCACCATGGTTCAGTCTCGGTTGCCAGGTCCAGAACCTTGTCGTCGACGTCGGTGACGTTGCGAACGAGGGTGACCGCGTAGCCGCGGTGGGTGAGCCAGCGTCGCCAGAGATCGTAGACGAGGGCGCTACGAAGGTGCCCGATGTGAGGCGCGGACTGCACGGTTGGCCCGCACACATAGATTGAGACTCGTCCTGGGTTCAGCGGGACGAAGTTGCGTAGCTTCCGGACAGCACTGTCGTAGATGCGAAGCATCAGTCCGCAGCCCCCTGCCTGGTAGAAGCCGCGATCGCGGCGAGCGGACCAGTCATAGGTGGGGCACCCTGATGTAGTCCAGGCCCGAGAGGTTCACTAGCGTCTCTCGGAAACCGCGGACGATGACGCCCAGCACCGCCTGACAATGGCCGCACCGCATGACTGCACCCATGGCTGTGATGAAGACATGCGCGCAAGCGAGGTTGAAAGAGCTGCCGCAGCTCCGGCACCTACCGACCGTCACAGTGATCTCGATACCGAGAGTAGTCGCGAAGGCACCTGCGAGGGCGTTTCCGTCGACGTGCGTCATGGACTGCCTCCGAATCGTTCCGTACGAATCTGTGCGGGGTCGTGACCGAGTTCGACAAGCCAACCCGCGACGGCCTCGACGAACGGCGTTGGTCCGCAGACGAAGATGCGTGGCGACAACGATGCGGGAAAGGTCGACGCGGCGAGCGCCTCGCGCGTCAATCGTCTAGGTGGCCGGCCCGCTCCGGGCGCTGATTCGCGCGTGTGGACAATCTCGACGATGGTTCGTGAGAGTTCTGCCAGTTCGTCAGCGAAGAACTCATCGCGCGGACTGCGGACCGAGTACAGCAGCCGAAAGTCAGCGCCTTTCGGCTCACGTTCACGTGCTGAGGCCATTGAGAACAACGGCACAACCCCCGATCCGCCTGCGATGAGCTGAACCGGTGACTGCTCGGGCTCAGCGGGGATCCAGACGAAGAAGCGTCCGAGCGGTCCTTGTACTTCGACTTCTTCACCTTCTGCGAGTTGGCGCACGAGAAAGGGCGACACCTCGCCCCCGGGCAGCTCCTGGATCACCAGTACAACCCGTGTCGACTCACCCGAGGACGCCAGCGAGTAAGACCGGGACGCCTGGTACCCGTCCGGTGCCGTGAGCCGGATGTCGAGATGAGCTCCGGCGACGTTTCCAGGCCAGGTCGGAACATCCAGCTCAAGGCGGATGGCCGCCTCGGTCTCAAACTGCCGACTGAGCACCCGCCCGAGGTGCCACCGGACTCGGCTAGGAGTCATCACCAGTAGCGTTCCTCTCGCCATGGGTCGCCACGGAGGTGGTAGCCGTTCTGTTCCCAGAACCCCGGGTCGTCCGAGGGCATCATTTCCATTCCTCGAACCCACTTCGCGCTCTTCCAGAAGTAGAGGTGGGGCACGAGGAGCCGGGCCGGACCTCCGTGCTCGGGAGTAAGGGGTTCGCCCTCCGCCTCGGTGGCTAGCCATGCCTGCCCATCGAGGAGGTCTTCGAGTGGGAGGTTGGTGGTGTATCCGCCGTAGCTACGGACCATCACGTAGTCGTAACTGGTCTCGACATCCTCGAACAGCCGGTCCATGGGCACGCCACGCCAAGCCATGTCCAGTTTCGACCAGTGGGTGACGCAGTGGATATCGGTGACGACGTCTTCGACGCCTACCTCCTGAAGCTCACCCCAGTTCCACCGGTGCGTGACCTCGTCTTCGGTCGTGATCGTGAAGCTCCATCGGCCCTCGTCGACATTGGGCGTGGGTCCCGTCGAGAGCACCGGCCAGTCGTAGACGTGGGTCTGCCCAGGAGGCAGTCGCGGGTCGCTGGAGCCATGCCGTCCTCCGAACCCGCCGTTGATCACTCCCATGACTGCCCCTCCTGCGGGAACTCGCTACTGTGGCCTGCGCGAACGGTCGGCGTCGCTGACGAGGGAGCGATGCTGGGTAGGTGTTCCGGACGAACATCGCTCTTGACATGGCGTTCGACGACTTCGCGGACTGCGACGTCGTAACTCGTGAACACGTACCGCTTGCCCGACGCCTTGGCGATCCTGTGGTCGGGGTTTTCGCCCCATTCTTCAAGGCTCTGCAGGTCGTCGAACTCGACGACCAGTGCCGACTCCCCGTCCTCAGCGGTGAACATCTTGTGCTCGATGTGGTTAGGACTCTGTTGGATGAGGATGTGCATCTGGTTGTAGAGCCGGTCGTGTTCGGCCCGCTGCTCGGGCGCGACGTAGCACCGGAAGACGGCGAGGGTCATTGTGAAACCTCCCGTTTCTTGGTGTCGATGGTCTTGAGCCACTGCCGGCAGTTCGTCGCCGGAGTGTCCTGGCAGAGAGCCGACCGAGCGGCGTGGCCACCGGCGCGTGATCCGCTGGACATAGGTGCCAGTCACCACGCCAGTGCCCTCGATACGGCGGCTGGATCGGCAGGACGCAGTCACGCTCTGACAGCCATGTACTCGTTGACGACGCCGCGGAGGTGTATCCGAGCGCGATGCAGAGCGTCGACGGCATCGACCTTGTCGAGGCGAAGCACGTAGGCCGCGTCCGCCAGTGATACGTCATCGATGTCGACGAGTTGTACCAACTGGCCGAGCGGATCGGCCAAACGTGCGACGGCGCCGTCCACCACTCGATACAGATCGGTGGTGAACACCTCGTCGTCCGGGCTCAGGGTATTGGTCTGGCCCCAGCGGTTCGGTGCGTCAATGTGGCGTCCAGCATCGGGTCCAATGTCGTAGAAGTCGGGGTAGAAGAACTCCGCAGTATCAGCGTCGGGATCCAGCTCGGCGGTCTGGTTCTCGGCTCTTGTTCGATAGTCGTCGAGGCTCCGTACCGTTGGCTCAGGCTCAGCGAATGCTCGATCGGCTAGGTCCCGGGCGAGCGCCAGAGGGTCCAACCCCCTTGGGCTTTCCTCGAATGCTGAGAGCAGAGTCTCTTGGACCAGGTCTTCCGCAACGTGTGGGGCGAGACTCCGGGCGAGTCCAAAGAGGAGGCGAGTGATCTCACTGGGATCGCTGGGCCTCTCGGTCTCGCCGTCGACGATGTCGTGAAGTAGGAGCGAGACACTGTCGGGCAGATGGGGCAGATCATGCGGTTCGGCATCAGCCACGAGATCAGTGACGGTCTCGACCTGGTGCGTGAACAGCCGGCAGTCCGGGCATGCGTAGAGATGCTGCTGGGCTACCTCGGCGTCGGCTTCATCCAGAAGACCCATTCGGAACTGGGTGAGTTCCTCGGTGTACTCGGCGCATGACAGCTCGGTCGCGTTGACTGGTGCGTGGCTCATGGCGACTCCTTTGACGCCAGGCTCGGAGTGGCACCCTGAGCCAGCTTCAGGCGGGTCCACACGTTCATGTTGATGACGACCGCGGCGATCTCTGCGACTTCGCGCTCCGTGAAGTGAAGCCGCAGTTCTTCGTGCAGGGCCGGAATCTCCTCGTGACGGAACGAGGTGAGACCTTCGCAGTAGGCGAGCGCGGCTCTCTGCCTGGGCGAGTACATGGTGCTCTCACGCCACGACGCCAGGTGTGCGGCTTGTTCGGGCCGGATCCCGATCCTGGCCGCCACCTCGGCGTGGAGAATCAGGCAGTACGAGCAGGGGTTGAGCTGTGCGACGCGCAGACGGAGGAGCTGTAGCAGGACACGGTCTCCCGACAGCTCTGCGGCGTAGCCGAACTGCGTGGCCATGTCTTTGGCGAGTTCGTGGAACGGCGTGAGGTCTGGGTCGAAGCGAGTGTTCTCGAACCGGAGACTCCCGAGTACCGGCTTCGGGTTTTCGGTGCCGGGCTCAGACATCGCCCCGACCGTCCCGTCCAACGCCCGGAATGTCCACCATGGCGGCGTACTCGGGGTTGCGCTCGATGAAGGACCGGAACACGGGACACCTCACGGTCGCGCTCTTGCCCTCCGCGCGGATGCTGTCCAGCACCCTGCGGGTGAGTTCGGTCGCCAAGCCCTGTCCTCGGTAGTCCGGCAGGATCGAGGTCGCCAGCAGCGTCACTCTGCCGTTCTTCTCCGCGAACGGGACGGCTCCGAACTCGACACCATCCTTGATTGCGACGAAGGTGCTGGCCTGAGCATCCACCGCGATCGAGAACGACGAGCCGTTCTCGAGGTTCGTCGACCTGGCACCGGGCTCGTGATGCCGTTCGCCTGCGTCCGTGAAGGCGCCACCAGCCTGATTCTGGTCCTGTGAGTCCACAGTTTCTGTCACCTGACCCAGGTCCTCGGGTTCGTTCATGTCGCTTCCTCTCCGACCTCTGTCGCCGGAACTGCATCGCCGAAGAGTCTTGTTTCAGCCCTTGATAGCCTGGTTACATCGGTCTTGTCGGTCGTCGCGAGACCAGCCGCCCCGCCTCGGGGGCGACGCATCGTCTGGCCTCGACTCTACCGCAGGACATGTGGAATAGTTGGACCGCCGGGTCCGTTACAGCATGTGATGGCGCGGCCGCGTCACCTGCTAGGAGGAGCCAAAGTGACCACCAACGACTACCGCAAGACCCCTGAGTCGCTCAGCCGCCTGAGCGACGAGCAGCATCGGGTGACGCAACAGGACGGCACAGAGCCGGCCTATCGGAACGAGTACTGGGACAACCACGAGCCTGGCATCTACGTCGACATCGTCTCGGGTCAGCCGCTGTTCTCGTCCACCGACAAGTACGACAGCGGCACGGGATGGCCGAGTTTCACGGCGCCCATCGCCGCCGACGCTGTCGCGACCAAGGCGGATCGGACGCACGGCATGATCCGCACAGAGGTGCGCTCGGCGGGCGCCGACAGTCATCTCGGGCACCTGTTCCACGACGGACCCGCCGCCGGGGGCCAGAGGTACTGCATGAACTCGGCCGCGATGCGCTTCGTTCCTGCCTCCAAGCTCGTCGAGGAGGGCTACGGCCAATTCAGTGCACTGTTCGACACCGACCAGGACTCTACGAAGGGAGCCACCGCATGACCAGCGGGACCAACGACAGCGGGGAGATCACGCAAGTCTCGGGAGCGGAGACAGCCGTTCTGGCGGGCGGGTGCTTCTGGGGCATGCAGGACCTGATCCGCCGCCGGCCCGGCGTCCTCGAAACCCGCGTCGGGTACACGGGCGGGCAGAACGAACACCCGACCTACCGCGACCACCCAGGCCATGCGGAGGCGATCGAGGTCGTCTTCGACCCTTCGAGGACGAGCTATCGCGACATCCTGGCGCTGTTCTTCCAGATCCATGATCCCTCGACGTTGAATCGTCAGGGGAACGACCGGGGCACGAGTTACCGGTCCGCGATCTTCCCGGTCACGCCGGAGCAGGAGCGGATCGCCCACGACACGATCGCGGATGTCAACGCGTCGGGTCTGTGGCCGGGCAAGGCAGCCACCAGTATCGAGCCTGTCGGTCCGTTCTGGGAGGCGGAGCCCGAGCACCAGGACTACCTGGAGAAGTATCCGAACGGCTACACCTGCCACTTCCCCCGCGACGGCTGGGTGCTGCCTGAGCGGCGTTCGCCCAGCGTGGCGACGTAGCAAGGTTCTGCGGTTGGGCCCGGGCATCTGGGGTCGAGATCCACCTCTCCACTCCCGACGGGCCGCGACGGGAGTCGCCTGGGCAGCCTGGCCCAACCGTGAGAAGCCCTGGTCCTTGACGTACGGCATGAGGCTCTCGTCGACTGCTCGCGAGGGTGGTCCACATGGATGGTCGTTGGCATCTGAGTGCCGGCGAGAGCGCCCGACCAATCCGAGACGATTAGCCTTGGGGCATGACCGACAGCGCCAGCGGCCCCCGTCCGCGCCGCTTGACGGCTCGCGGCGCCGCAACGAAGGCACGGATTATCGAGGCGGCCGATCAGTTGATGTACGAGCGCGGCGTTGCCTCGACGACTCTGGCGGACGTCCGTGCGTCGAGTGGGACGTCGAAGTCGCAGCTCTATCAGCACTTCGCCGAGAAGGACGCACTGGTGAAGGAAGTCATTGAGGCACGCGCGGAGGCTCTGCTGTCGCAGCAACGTCGTCGCCTTACGAGGGTCGAGTCGCTGCGCGGACTCGAACTCTGGCGCGATGAGCTAGTTGAGCGCAATGGTCTCCGGAACGGCGCCTTTGGGTGCCCACTCGGAGCGCTGGCGAATGAGATCGCTGATCATGACGAAGACACACGAAAGGTCATTGCTGCTCATTTTGACGTCTGGCTCCAACTCTTGACCGACGCGATTGAAGAGTTGAAGAAGCGCGGCGTGCTAACCGCGAGCGCCGATGCGCACGCGTTGGCTACCGGGCTGCTGGCTGCTCTGCAGGGAGGGTATCTACTCGCCAAGACGGCCCGAGACGTCCGTCCCATGCGGGTGGTCCTCGACATGGCCATCGCACAGGTGCGTGCGTACTCGACGGAGAGTGGCTCTGTGTGACTGTGCCGCGGCTCGCTCGGCTGCTGTGAGCCTGAGCCTCGTCCGGGGTCGGTAGATTTTCTGGACTCTCAGGTCCTAGAATCGTTCACGACCCTACGCGCGGGGACGTACTGTATTGTCTCCGCTTGCCCCATGAAGCCAGCCATAGCTACTGCGGGAGTCATGCAGGTTGCGCAGCTCGGAGCGAGCAACCATCATATGGATGGACCCTTGGGTCCATTTAGGAGTCGCCGAGCGATTGGACGGAAGATGGCAACGGTTGATGTGACAGACAAGAACTTCCGCGAAGTGACCGAGCGGGATGGGATCGCGATCCTCGACTTCTGGGCCACCTGGTGCGGTGCGTGCAAGGCGTTTGCACCAGTCTACGAGGCAGCCTCTGAGAACCACCCGGATATCCTCTTCGGCAAGGTCGACACCGAGGCGGCGCACCAGTTGTCTGAGTCACTCGGAATCCGCGCGCTACCAACAATCGCGGTCTACCGCGACTCGATCAGGGTGTTCTTCCAGGCCGGGGCGCTCCCGAGGCCCGCGCTTGACGACCTGATCACGCAGGTACGGGCCCTCGATATGGTGCAAGTGCGAGCCGAGATCGAGAGCCATGCCCACGTCCACTAGTAGTTGCTGTGCGCTGGACGATCGAGTCTCAGGCGAGGTTTCGTCCAGCGGACTCCGGAGATGGGCAGGCCATGAAGAACGGCGATGTATTCCTGCCCTGAGGATATCCGCTACGCGGTGACCAGAGGGTCGCGAGGATCGCTCAAAGCAGACCTTCATATGGCAGGCAAGACCACGTATCCGGAGAACAGGGACCCGACCCGCAGACGGCGCCTGCCAGCAGGGGTGTGGTCGCGCATGGTGGCTCCGGCGGCTCGGTGACCCCGGACCCGAACTTCTCGTGGAGCCCTTCGCCGGGCTGGTCACTCGCCAGGTGCACGACCTTGCTCAACCGCCGCTGACGCCTCGCCGAACGACACAACGAGACGCACCCATTCCCGGCGATCAGGCCGCCGCCGATCCGTCTCTCGCTCAGCCCGCCATCGGAGTTGCCACGCGTCTTGCAGGTCGAGGTAGAGTGTCGCGAATCGCTCACGTCGGACTTACGAGCGGAGGCCGTAGCTCGCGATCAAGTCCGGTCGTTGCGACAACTGCGTTTCGAGGCGGCTATCTGCCCAAAGCTCGATGAACGGAAGTTTCCCATCGACGTTGTGCTTCTCGACGATCGCCACCGCGTCGGTGGTGAAGCGACCGCTCGTCGCGATCACCAAAGTCCGAACGACCGGCGGCTCCCAGAGCGACAGCGCCGCCAAGGTATTCGTGATGTCGGCAGGTGCGACAGATTTGGACGTCCAGTGCTTGGCCTGCACGATGACCCGCTCGGTTCGCGTCGTCCCGCCGTCGTCCCTTATGACGCGTTCAGCGGACAGATCGCGGCCCCGATCGGGCGCGCGCGTCTTCATCAACCACTCGACGTTCTGGTAACTGGGAAAGCCGCGTAAAAGGTCAAACAGCAGTCGCTCGAAGCCGTCGTCATCAAGAGCACCCCAATCGAGCCCGATGCTTGCACCACCTGCGGGTTTCGCGGAAGCAGCTACGCCGAGGTCGACCGCTGGCACCGGCAAAGGGTCGGATTCGGAGAGACTCGCGGCCTCAATGTCAGCCCGGACAGACGGCCAATCCATCTCGGCGATGTCGTGCCAATCGTGCCCCTGACTGAAACGGAGATGCCGGTGAAGATCGCCCCATCGTCCCTTTCGGTCAGTGGTGTCGCCGAGCAACCGCTCGATCTCGCTGATCGACTCCTCCACCGCCTTCGTTCTGAGATCGTCCACGCGATCGGACGAGTCCCGCGCAACGGAATCAGTGATCTGACCAAGGGTCGCGTTGATCGTCGACACGAGATCGTCGAGGCGCTCGTGAATCGCCCGGCGACGCGCTTGAGCAAGTTTGAATCTGTACTCGTCGAGCTGTTGGCCCGGCTTCTCCAACTCGTTCATGAGAGCGAAAGCAGGCTCGCCGATCTCGAAGTAATCGATGAAAGATTGCCCCGCCTCGTCGATGTCGGGCAGCTCCTCGGTGACTGTGAACCCGTCGATCGGGGGCAGCCCCGCGAGCAGCGGCGTCCACGCCCGACGCAGATCCTCATACTCCCGATTCGTACCCCGCTGAGGGCTCGACGGGATCATCGGCTCCGCGCGGTCCCAGATCGCTTGGAGCTTGGCAAGGTTTGCCGCGGCGCGATCCATCACCTGTAGCAACTCGTCGAGATTCACCCCACTAGTCTCCCAGCACCCGAATTCCGGAGATGTATGTCAGCGTCGACGTGTCGAACTGACGGAGCCAAGCAGTGGATGCCGGATGTCGCGGCCGGCCGCACCAGCGGGCATTTCCGGGGCGGAGGTCACGGGCGTCTGCTGCTCACCTGACTGCCGAAAAGGCGGTGGTCTCGTGACGGTCTCGATGCGGGTGATGAGCGCTGGAGACGGCTACAAGTACCTCCTGCGTACGGTCGCGGCCGCAGACGGCGATCGGACTCTCTCGACGCCGTTGACGAGGTATTACGTGGAGGCGGGCACCCCACCCGGGCAGTGGCTCGGCTCCGGCGTCGCCTCACTCGGCAAGGGCCAGCTCGCGGTCGGGGACCGGGTTTCGGAGGCCCAGCTCCAGCTCGTGATGGGGATGGGTCGTGATCCGATCACCGGCGACGCGCTCGGCCTCGCGTTCCCCGCCTACAAGTCGGTCCCGGAGCGGATCGAGGCCCGGATCGCCGATCTCGACCCATCGCTGAGTCCGGGCGCGAAAGGTGAGGCGGTCGCGCGAATTGAGGCTGAGGAGGCCGAGCGTGGGAAGCGTCGCGCGGTGGCCGGGTTCGACTTCACCTTCTCGATCCCGAAGTCGGCCTCGGCACTGTGGGCGGTCGCCGACGCCGGGACCCAAGCCCTGATCGGTGAGGCGCATCATGCGGCGGTTGCGGAGGTGGTTGCGTTCATGGAGCGTGAGGTTGCAGCCACCCGGTCGGGCGCAACCGCCGGCGACGGTGCCGTTGCGCAGGTCGATGTCACCGGGTTGGTGGCGACGGCGTTCGATCACTTCGACTCCCGCGCCGGCGACCCCCACCTGCACACCCACGTCGTCATCAGCAACAAGGTCCAGACCGCGTTCGACGGCAAATGGCGCAGTCTGGACGGGCGACCGATGCACGCCGCCGTGGTCGCCTTGTCGGAGCTGCACGAGGCGGTGTTCGCCGACCACATGACCCGCACCTTCGGCGTCGAATGGGAAGCCCGCGACATGGGCCGAGACCGCAACCCGGCCTGGGCGATCAGCACGGTGCCAGAAGAGCTGGTCCAGGAGTTCTCCACCCGTGCCCGGCACATCGACGCCGAGAAGAACAGGCTCATCGCCGAGTACGTCGCCAAGCACGGCCGCCAACCCTCCACAGCCACGATCATCAAGCTGCGCGCCCAAGCCACCCTCGCCACACGCCCGGAGAAGCAGGTGCGGTCGCTGGCCGACCTGACGGCCGAGTGGCGCACCCGCGCCACCGGGGTACTCGGCCAGGACGCCACCGACTGGGCACGCACGATCACCGACAACGACAAGCCGATGCTGCTGCGCGCCGACGACGTACCGCTCGATGCCATCGGCGAACTCGGCCAGACCGTGGTCGAGGTGGTGGGCGAGAAACGGTCCACCTGGCGGCGCTGGAACCTCATGGCCGAGGCATCCCGGCAGACGATGGGCTGGCGCTTCGCGACCATGCACGACCGCGAAGCGGTCGTCGCGATGATTGCCGACGCCGCCGAGCAAGCCTCGCTCCGGCTGACGCCGCCCGACCTCGCCACCTCACCCGTCGCGTTCCGGCGGGTGGACGGCACCAGCGTGTTCAGGCCCAAGCACTCGACCGTGTTCTCCTCCGAGCTGCTCCTGGCCGCCGAAGACCGACTGCTCGACCGCTCCCGCACCACGACCGGGCCGACCGTGCCGCTGGCGACGGTCGAGAAGATCACCGCTCGTCCCGATGCGGAGGGTCGGATGCTCGGCGAGGATCAGGCCGACGCGCTCATGAAGATCGCGGTCTCCGGCCGTGTCCTTGATGTGCTGGTGGGCCCGGCCGGGGCCGGGAAGACGACGGCTATGTCGGCGTTGCGGCGTGCGTGGGAGAAGGCGCACGGCGAGGGCTCCGTGGTCGGGCTGGCGCTGTCCGCGGTGGCCGCGCAGGTTCTCGCTGAGGACTTGGGGATTGCGACGGAGAACACGGCGAAGTGGTGGCAGAACCACCTCATGTACGGCACCGACTTCGAGGCCGGTCAGCTCGTCATCATCGATGAAGCCTCTCTCGCTGGCACCCTGTCGTTGGATCGGATCACGCACCGGGCTGAACGAGCCGGTGCCAAGGTGCTACTCGTGGGCGACTTCGCCCAGCTCCAATCCGTCGACGCCGGTGGTGCGTTCGGGCTCCTCGTGAACGACCGCGACGACGACGCGCCCGAGCTGGTCGACGTGCACCGCTTCGTGAACACCTGGGAGAAGACCGCCTCCCTCGCTCTGCGCCACGGTCGTACGCAGGTGATCGACACCTACCTCGACCACGACCGCATCCACGAGGGCGATGGCGAGGCGATGAGCGGCACCGCCTACATCGCCTGGCGCGCCGACCGGCAGCGAGGGTTGGTGTCGGTGCTGGTCGCCGAGACCCGCGACCACGTGAGCGCCCTCAACCAGCGGGCACGTGCCGACCTGATCCTCGACGGCAGCCTGAAACCGGGCCGGGAGGTCGAGTTGGATGACGGCACCACTGCCGGGGTGGGGGACACGGTCGTCACCCGCCGCAACGACCGCCGCCTACGAGCCGGGAAGGACTGGGTACGCAACGGTGACACCTGGACCATCACCGGCGTCCGCGACGACGGGTCGATCACGATCCGCAGGACCGGCCGCCGGTTCGGCGGCTCCATCGTCCTCCCGGCCGCGTATGTGACCGATCATGTCGATCTGGGTTATGCGATCACCGCCCACAGAGCGCAGGGCGTCACCGTCGACACCGCACACGTCCTGGTGGAACCGACCACCACACGGGAGAACTTCTACGTCGCAATGACCCGCGGCAAGCACGCCAACCACGCCTACGTGATCCTCGACCGGGCCAACGAGCACGCCCACCCGCACCCAGGCGACAACCCCGACGCCACGGCCCGCTCCGTCCTCTACGGCGTCCTGC